>NC_020409.1:1210000-1437500 GCF_000341895.1 Pseudodesulfovibrio piezophilus C1TLV30
CGATTGATTTTGAGCCGCTCAGCGGCTTCGGTCATCGAACCGTACCGTTCAATGGCGTGCAATAAATACTGAGCTTCCACCTCCGCCATAATCGTTTTGAAATCCTTTCCCTGCTCATTCTCGATATCAAATCCGATCTGCCCCGGTTCACACTGCATGGCAGAGGAATCAAGCATCCGCATAGGGAGGTGCCGCAACTCCACACGCTCATCATGGGTGGTGACAGCCAGGCTATGCATCAAGTTCTCCATCTCGCGGATATTCCCATCCCAGCGATAATTGAGCATGGCCTCCTCCACCTTGGCCGAGAGCTTGAGGTTACGCTTGTATTTGGTATTGAACTGTTTGCGAAAGTAGAAGAGCATGGCATGGATATCCTCACCACGCTCACGCAAAGGGGGTATACGTATAACCGCCACATGGAGACGGTAAAAAAGATCACTCCGAAAATTTCCCTGCCGGACCTCTTCCTCCAGATCTCTGTTGGTAGCCGCGATGATGCGCACATCGATCTGGCGTGCCCTCGTTGCTCCGACCCGCTGTATTTCACTATTCTGAAGCACCCGAAGAAGCTTGCTCTGCATGGAGAGTGGCAACTCACCTATCTCGTCGAGGAACAAAGTCCCCTTATCCGCCATCTCAAACATCCCGGCCTTGCCTCGAGAATCTGCGCCGGAAAATGCTCCGGGCGCATAACCAAACAGCTCTGATTCAATGAGATTCTCCGGGATTGATGTACAGTCGACCTTGAGAAATGGTTGTCCCTTGCGCGTGCTCTTCTCATGCACCTCGCGAGCCATGACATCCTTTCCCACGCCGGTCTCGCCGAGAAACAAAATGGTGGCATCAGTCCTTGCCACCCGTCTCACCTGATCATAGAGGTCCACCATAACGGAACTGGAAGGCTGATACAGACTCTCATTATGCTGTTGGATCTCATGTTTATACTTATTGATGAGCTGTTTTTGGGCGACCACCTGCTCCTTGAGCTGGGAGATCAACGCAATATCGCGCACAAATGTGACAACCAACTCCACATCCTCGTCATAATCAAAAATGGGATGAGCCATGAGGACGACCTTGCGCCCTTTATTGGTCATTTGCACTGCGGTGGCTGCCTTCTTGGTCTGCACCACCTTGGCGTTCAGAGCGAGATCAAAGACCCCACTCTCAACAAGGTCTTTGACGTTCTTGCCAACAATATCCTCGGACTTCAGGCCGGTCAGATTTTCGTACATTTCGTTGACAGTCAGGGTTTCGCCTTTGTTGTCTGTAATATACAAACCGTCCCGCATAGTATCAAAGACCTGACACAGATAGCTGGAAATCAAATATTTGTTCTTTGATGCAATGCGGCGAGACCGCTTTCCCGTATTATTCTTCATGTGCGTCCTTTCCGACTCGGGAGTTCTTTCATCAGAAACAGGAGAGTATCACTGATACCCCGGCGGTCATGATCACGACCAGAATGATTTTTCGGTATACCGCCTGTGTGACACATCGTGAAGCCAGTATCCCCACACCCCCGCCCACAAGGGTTGCGGGAATTCCCATGGCCGAATAGTTCAGAGTCTCCATAGTCTCTGAGCCGGTGAGAATCTGCCCTACCAATAGAGTAATGCCTGATAACACAAAGCAAGCCCCCAACATTCCTTTAGCTGTTTTCTGTTCCCAACCGCCCATGGAAACATAAACCGCAAGCGGCGGGCCATTAAAGCTGAACAACGCTCCAAGCATGGTAGAGAAAAACCCCGCAACGACTCCCCATCGGCCATACGACCGCCCCTGAACCACAATGCGTTGTCGCAACAAAGAATCAATGCCGTAGAACACGAGAAACAGGCCCATGGCTAATCGGAGCCATTCATCCGGTATGGACTGCATTATCAGCATCCCCGCCGCCACACCGAGCACGCCACCCGAAGCGACAAAGCGCATGGCTCGCCATGGGATGTGATGACGGTACACCCAGGCCATCTGGAGATTGAGCATAATGATAATGGGCATGGCGCTGACCACCGCCGTCTCCATGGGAAGGACTGTTGTCACCACGGGCATGGCGACCATTGCAGCACCGAATCCGGCAAGATTATTGACCACTCCGGCAGCGAACCAGGCAGCACAAAAGATGACTGTATCGAACATGGTTTTAAACTAGCAAATTACCTGCCATGTTCTGTTGCGCGATGCAATCGGATAAAAGGAAAGAGCTTCGAATCAAATGCATGGTATGGACCTTGCTTTATCTGGGTGCGCAAACGCGCAGCCAACCATAAGGAGTTATTTCAATGAAGGTTATTGATTTCAGATTCAGGCCCAATACCCCAGAAGTCATCACCGGCATCGCCAACAGCGCCATGTTCAAGGACTTGTGTGAAGCTATCGATTTCCACAAACAAAAAGCAGAACCGTTTGACCAGATTATCGAAGGACTTGATAAACATAACGTGGTCAAAGCCGTCATTACCGGCCGCGATTGCGAGACCACATACGCATCCATGGCCAACGGCAATAGTGCCGTGCTCGACTTCTGCACGAAAGCACCTGAAAAATACTTTGGATTCTGGGGTATTGATCCACACAAGGGTATGGACGCCATTTACGACCTGCAACAGGCCGTGACCGAGAATGAAACCATCAACGGAGCTGCCATAGACCCGTACCTGGCTAAGATTTATCCCAATGACGCCAAATATTATCCCGTCTACGCCAAGTGCTGTGAACTCGACATTCCCATCATTTTCACCACCGGTACTGCCAGCTTCGTACCGGGCGCGGTCATCGACCATGTGGCCCCACGCTACATCGACTTTGTTGCCCGCGACTTCCCTGATCTCAAAATCATCATGAGCCACGGAGGGTATCCGTGGGTCAATGAATCCATTATCGTGGCTCAGCGCAACAAGAACGTGTTCATTGAATTCTCCGAATATGAGCTGTGGCCCATGGGTCATGTCTATGTCGAAGCAGCTAATACCACCATTCCAGACAAGATCATGTATGCCAGCGCCCACCCATTCATCGATTACCGTGAGCAGTTGGGAAAGTATGCGGCACTCCCATTTGCGGACGATGTCAGAGAGAAAGTGATGTACGGCAATGCTGCCAGAATTCTCGGACTGTAAAACTTTGCTTGCCCTCAGGCTAAACGGCATATGCAGTTAGGCCAATGCCTTGGTCGAAAGGCTCGGCCAAGGCATCTTTTAAGAGCCAATATCCTTGTTTTCCTGACTCGTAAAAGCTCATTAAACCACTCCCTCTCCCATGGCCGCCAGCGAATAAAAAGCTTAGTGCCTTCCTGTCTGACCACAAAATATTTTTCTTACCCACCAAAAGACAGACGATGCAAAAACGCACCATGTTGCAACTTTGCATCAAGTTTAAAACTTGTGTAAATTAAAGTATTTAATCGAGATGCTACAAAAATGTATCGTGACCAATGCAGGTTTGCAACGTCCGACGGTTATTGATACGTCTTATCCACTGCACCGGGATCACATAGTCTTCACCAATCGCCCTCTCCCTACTACCGCTTGTTTTCATTTAACTTTACCCGGTATTGATACGTCATCTAAAAAATCATGACTGTTTTAGTCAGATTTTTTCACTGATAATGAATTGTTTCACAAAGCTGGCACATCATTTGCTCAAATGGGGTTAGGTAATGGTTTTCTATTATTCTTTCAGTATTTTATCCTTTTGGGGGAATGGTGTTTAACAGTACAACAATAAAGCGGGTGTTCCTGGCAACCTGTCTTTTGCTCCTGGTGACTGGGTGCAAATTCGGCAGGAACCATGACGACGGCGTCATAAAAATTCGCCTGGCCCACCCCATGGCTCCGGGCAACAATGTGACCCTGGGCTATGAAAAATTTGCGGAACTCGTGAACAAAAAATCGGGCGGAACCATCAAGGTCGAGGTATACGGCAGCAGTATGCTGGGCAGCGACCGCGTGGCCATGGAATCCGTCCAGCGCGGTTCGCTGGAAATGGCATCCAGCTCCTCGCCCAATATGGCTAATTTTTCACCTTACTTCATGATCTTCGATCTGCCATACATCACAGACATCAAATATCAGCAGAAGATTTATAATGCTCTGGACGATGGCCCGCTAGGCTCCTTTTTCAATCGTCTCGGCGAAGAAATCAATCTCAAACCTATCATGTTCAGCGAATATGGCTACCGTAACTTCGTAACCACTGATAAGCCCATCTCCACGGTCGATACTCTCAAAAAGCTCAAAGTGCGTGTCACTGCTTCTCCGGTCGAGATTGAGGTTGCCAACGCTCTCAGCATGAGTCCGACTCCCATCGCCTGGGGCGAAACATACACAGCCATGCAACAAGGCACTGTCGATGGAGAAGGCAACACTTTCTCCCTTTTATCTGATGCCAAGCATGATGAAGTTATCCGCTATGCTGTCGACTCCCGACACAACTACTCCATGCACATCCTCATGGTGAACAAAGATTACTGGCACGATCTTCCTGATAACGCCAAGAAAATCATCAATGAAGCCGCTCACGAGGCTCTTATTTATCAGCGCTCCATCACAGCTTCCCTTGAAAGGAAGGTGGAACAGAAATTCCTTGATCAGGGCATCAAGGTCCATAAGCTGACGCCCGACGAACTCGCCGAGTACAAAGCCAAGACCCGTCCTGTCTGGGACCTGTTTGCCGACAGGATTCCGCCCGAACTTTTCACCATGGTCCAGGAAATCCAGCAGTAGGCTGGTCCCGAAAGACATAAGGAATATCTCATGGAACACGTAATACCGCCGACACATACTACCGAAGAAGCGCCAAAAAAAGGGCTAATCAGCTGGATCGACGAGAATATCGAGAAGCCCTTCCTTTTTATCGGGTTACTCTCCATCATCCTGATCATCACCTTTCAAACCTTTTACCGCTACGTCATCACACAATTCACCGATGGCGCGGGGTCCGCAGTCTGGACCGAAGAGCTTGCACGGTTCATTTTCATCTGGATCTCATATCTGGCAGCTTCCATTGCTATCAAACGCCGTGAGAATATCCGCGTCGATTTCATTTATGACAGGCTACCCAAGAGCTGGCAGCCAACGTTCTGGATCGTCAATGACCTCTGCTATCTGGTGTTGGGCATCGTGGTTTTGGTCATGGGAACCGACCTTGTCAGCTTCCAAATCCGCTTCCCGCAGATCGCCCCGGCCCTTCAGATCCCCTACTACATCCCCTATATGATCCTGCCTATCGGGTTTGGTCTCATGAGTATCCGGCTCGTGCAGGATATCATGAAGGAGATCAAGACTGCTGGCATCAAATCCCTCGGAGCTGCCATCGTGATCACTGCGGCCATCTTCGCCCCTGTGATCCTCGGCATTGACATCGCTACCACCACCATTCTCTTCGGCTACTTCGCCCTCTTCCTGGTAGTCGGCGTCCCCATCGGCATCAGCCTCGGCTTGGCTTCCCTGGTCACCCTGATCGGCTCCGGCACGCTGCCCATCGATTACATAGCCCAGGTTTCCTTTACTTCGATTGATTCATTCCCGATCATGGCGATCCCGTTCTTCATCGCCGCGGGTATCTTCATGGGGTCCGGAGGACTGTCCACCAGACTACTGAATCTGGCCGACGAATTGCTCGGCCCCCTGCCCGGTGGCATGGCTCTCGCAACCATCGCTACCTGCATGTTCTTCGCGGCCATATCCGGCTCCGGCCCGGCCACTGTCGCGGCCATCGGTTCGCTGACTATCCCGGCCATGATCGAGCGTGGATATGACAAGTACTTTGCCTGCGCGATTGTTGCCGCAGCTGGTGCTATCGGGGTCATGATCCCGCCTTCCAATCCGTTCGTCATTTACGGTGTCGCCTCCCAAAGTTCCATCGGCAAACTGTTCATCGCCGGTGTCGTTCCCGGTGTACTCACCGGACTTGTTCTGATGGGCTTCAGCTATTGGTACTCAAAGAAAAAAGGATGGATGGGCGAAGCCAAAGAACGTTCCGTCACCTCCATCTCCAAGGCTTTTTGGGATGCCAAACTTGCGCTGATGGTTCCGGTCATCGTTCTCGGTGGCATCTATGGCGGCTTGATGACTCCCACCGAGGCTGCCGCCGTTGCAGCCTTCTATGGCCTGATCGTCGGTCTCTTCGTCTACAAGGGGCTCAACATGGGCAACATAGTGGACGCCTTCATGGAAGTCTGCTCAACCTCGGCCATCGTCATCATCCTCATGGCCATGGCAACCGTGTTCGGCTACGTTATGACCGTTGAGCAGGTTCCAGCCAAGATCGCATCCTTCATCCTTGGTGTCACGGAAAGCAAGATCGTCATCCTGCTGCTCATCAACGTCCTGCTGCTCATCATCGGCACCTTCATGGAGGCTCTGGCCGCCATCGTCATTCTCGTACCGATCCTGCTTCCAATCGTGACCAAGGTCGGTGTCGATCCTGTCCACTTCGGTATCATCATGGTCGTCAACCTTGCCATTGGATTCGTGACCCCACCAGTCGGCGTCAACCTATTCGTGGCCTCAAGTGTCGCCAAAGTGAAGCTGGAGGATATCTCCAAACAGATTCTGCCGATCCTCGGATTGATGATCCTTGTCTTGCTGGCGGTCACCTACATCCCGGAAATATCGTTGATATTCGTCGGCGACTAGCGATTCACAAACTCACTCATGCCCTCCGTACAGGAACTGTTCGGGGGGCTTCTTATGCGGCCCCACGTCAAGGAGGATGGACCTCGTTGTCCATCTCAATGGAGGTCATGGCAAAACTGAAACAAGCAAGAACTCATGTTCCTTTCCAAGAAAAAATCCTTATTGCAACGTATATCCAAAAAACCAAAACAGACAGCCCTCCCCAATATATTGGACATAAGTTCCCACAGACCTCTTGCCTCGTCCAACCTTCTTTCCAACACAGGCCCTCCTTCGAAAGAAGTTGAATTATCCACAAAGAAATATTCCGTTCTTGACAAGCAAAACACTTGGCAGTATTGCCAAATGAATGCACACGGATATTGTCATAACAAAACAATTCAAGGAACGCGCGAAGATCATGAAGGCCATGGCACACCCTTCACGACTCATGATGGTTGATGCTCTCTCCCACGGAGAAAAGTGCGTGTGTGACCTGCGGGAACTTGTTGGATCGGACATGTCAACCGTCTCCAAGCATCTCTCTGTCTTGAAAAAGGCTGGCATCGTGGAGGATGACCGTCGCGGGAAGCAAGTTTATTATCGTCTACGAGTTCCCTGCATTTTAAATTTTTTCCATTGTATTGAGTCTGTTCTGGACGCAAATAAGCAATAATTTTTTTAGCTAAACACTTGGCGGAATAACCAAATGAAAGATGTGAAGACTCCATCAAACAAGACAAATGAAGCGGAACAAAACGTCGAACCAGAAATAGCAATCAAAGGGAGCGGGATAATGCTCCAGCTTGCACTCGGGGGTATCGCAGTTGCTGTATGGTATGGAATATACAGTCAACTACTGCCTTTTGCCAATTGGTTCGCATATTCCCTCCTGGGTCTTTCTCCCCAAAGCCATCTGGGCTCCGCTATTCAATTTTTCGTTTACGACACGCCAAAAGTACTCATGCTCCTTTTGTTGGTGGTCTTTTTCGTTGGCATTGTGCGCTCATTTGTGACGGTCGACTGGACGCGACGGATACTTGCAGGAAAGAAGAAATCTATTGGTAATATTCTCGCAGCGCTCCTTGGGGTTGTCACACCATTTTGTTCCTGCTCGGCTGTCCCCCTGTTCATCGGATTCATGACTGCCGGAGTGCCACTTGGCGTTACCTTTTCCTTTCTCATCTCAGCTCCAATGGTTAATGAAATTGCTCTTGTCCTGCTTTATGGTTTGCTTGGGTGGAAGGTTGCCGCGCTGTATTTTGTCACAGGCATCAGCGTGGCCATCGTTGCTGGCTGGGTGATGGGGCGCATGAAGTTGGAAGCTCATGTCGAAGATTGGGTCATGGCTATCCGTGCGGGAGAAAGTGGCCTTGATGATCAACAGATGACTTGGAAGCAACGATTTCATTCTGCGCTTGATTCGGTCAGGGACATCGTCGGACGAGTGTGGAAATTTGTCGTCATTGGTATCGCCGTTGGAGCTGGTATCCACGGCTATGTACCGGAAGGGTATCTGGCAGGTATCATGGGCGATTCAACATGGTGGTCGGTGCCACTTTCAGTCGTCATAGGCATCCCGATGTACACCAATGCCGCAGGAGTCATTCCCGTGGTAGAAGCATTGCTCGGCAAGGGGGCGGCCCTCGGCACTGTCTTAGCCTTCATGATGAGCGTCATTGCGCTGTCTTTCCCGGAAATGGTCATCCTTCGCAAGGTACTAAAACCTCGTCTCATCGCCATCTTCATTGGCGTTGTGGGCTGTGGCATATTGTTTGTCGGCTACCTGTTCAACGCTATAATTTAAATAAAGAACAAAGGAGATTATTATGAAAATTCAAGTCATGGGACCAGGGTGCCCGAAATGCGCTGAAGCGGAAAAGAACGTCAAAGAGGCTGTCGCAGAAAGCGGTCTTGAAGCAGAAGTCGTGAAGGTCTCTGATTTTCAGGAAATAGCTTCCTTCGGCGTCTTCTCCACACCTGCCGTGGCAATCGATGGTCAAGTCAAGGTCGTTGGCAAAGCTCCCAGTAAAAAAGAAGTGCTGGAGTGGCTGAAATAATTCATCAACAAGACAGACTTGTGTTCTTTCGGACAAAATCTGCGCTCATGCCTGCACAAAGTTCATCGTCGCCTCTCCGAAGACTGCCGACATGAGCGAACTTCCCGAGAGAACCGACTGGCGGCGACTCGGTAGCACACTCAGATGACCGGTTTCGTCAGAGCTGGAGAAATATCTAAAAAAAACAATAAAACTGTCGGATTAAGAGTGACAAAAAACCATTCTTGATAGCCAGAAAAACTCTCCCACAGAGAACCTTTTACCATCTCCAAGGAGACAATTCGTTTTGCAAAAAATCATTTCTCTCACTCTCAGCCTCATGCTGCTGGGAGTATTTCTTGTTGCCTGCTCCCAGGAAACACCCATACCGGAAAAGGAGGTCTCATCATCTGACCTGATTTCGGGCAAACCACAGGACCTGCCGGTTCAAGGGATGGTTACCATGGTAGACATCGGTGCTCATGAGTGTATCCCATGCAAGATGATGACACCGATAATCGAAGAGCTATCCCAGCAATATGAAGGAAAGGCGGTAATCGCATTCATTGATGTCTGGGAACATCGTACGGAAGGCTCAAAGTACGGCATCAGCTCAATCCCCACGCAAATATTCTATGATGCTCAAGGCAAAGAACGCTTTCGCCACGTCGGCTTTCTGGATAAAGACAGTATCGTGAAAAAACTGGCTGAACTGGGCGTTAAGTAGGTCCACAGTGGATCATATATTCGTTCTCATCAATCAATGGATGACATCCGGGATTCTGCTCGGAGCATTGGGGTGCTTTCTTTGGGGCATGGTCAGTGTTCTGTTCAGCCCCTGTCATCTGGCTTCAATTCCACTTATCGTCAGCTATGTGGCAGGACAAGACAAGGTCATTGAGGGACGCCAGGCCACAATGTACGCTCTCCTCTTCACCAGCGGCCTGTTCATCACAATCGCGTCCATAGGCATAATCTGCTCCCTCCTTGGTCGTATGCTGGGTGATGTGGGGTCCTCCTGGACTCTCGTCGTCGGCCTGATACTCCTGTGGGTATCTCTGGACATGCTTGGCGTGTCCAAGTGCTCCATGTCCGGCGGAATGATGTCCAAGTTGAAAGTGAAGGGAATGCTTGGCGCTTTCATCATCGGACTCGCCTACGGAATCCTTTCGGGTTCATGCACATTCGGCTTCATCGCCCCTATCCTGGCTGTCATCACGGTACAGGGAAAGATTCTTACGGGACTCACCTTTATTCTTCTCTTCGGCATAGGCCATTGCATCCCTATTGCTGTGGCGGGAAGTTCCACAGCCATGGTCAAAAAACTCCTTGCCAATACAGCATGGCAACGAGGCGGTTTGCTGTTTCGACGCATCGCAGGCACGACAATTGGCTTCTTGGGGATATATTTCATAGCCCAACCTTTTTTCTAGGAGTCACGAGCGAACCTTTTGATTCTGGGAGTATATTTCAGACAACAACATTTTTGATTCAATGAATAAATTGTCAAGGAAAGGGGAAAAAATCGCTCCCAAAACATCTTTCATGCTCACGCGACAAGCTCCGTCTTCATAAATGCAACAGGCCACCGCCCCATGGCTTTCACCTGCCAAAGCAGCAGGCCATGACCGGCCCTCCATATGAATATTTCTTGAAAACAGAATAAAATCATACTCGCTTCCCTTTCGTTTCTGAAAATATCAACCACTCAACATTTTACCTATTGACATATCCGCATATGCGGATACGATGCATCTCATGGAACAACTTGCTGAACGCCTCAAAGGTCTTTCCGACCCAACCCGTCTTCGTTTACTGGCTCTGCTTGATTGTGGAGAACTCTGCATATGCGACCTGATGGAAGCCTTGAGCCTCCCGCAATCCAAGGTGTCGAGGCATATGTCATTTCTGAAAAAAAGTGGATGGGTGACCAGTCATCGAAAAGGAAAGTGGGTATATTACACACTCGCCGATCCTGACGACCAACTTCAAGTCGCCATATTGACGACTCTGCGAGAATACCTTCCCAACCTTGCGGTAGGGGCTGAAGACCATGAACGCCTGAAACAATACTTAAAAATCAAGAACGCCGACTCGTGCGGCTAACCAATCAAGGAAAAATCATGTCCGAATCGGTTGTAAAACGGCTTTCCTTTTTGGATCGTTATCTGACACTCTGGATATTTTTGGCAATGTTCATCGGCGTTGGAGGCGGCTTTCTTTATCCTGACATCAAAAATGTTATCAACTCATTCCAGATCGGTACAACCAATATCCCCATAGCCATCGGTCTCATCCTGATGATGTACCCACCACTGGCCAAGGTAAAGTACGAACAGTTGGGAAAGGTCTTCCGAAATTACAAAGTCCTGGCTCTCTCCCTGGTCCAAAACTGGATCATAGGTCCGGTGCTCATGTTCGGTCTCGCCATAACGCTCCTCTCGGGGTACCATGAATATATGGTTGGCCTGATTCTCATCGGTCTCGCACGGTGCATCGCCATGGTCATTGTCTGGAACGACCTTGCCAAAGGCGACAGCGAATACTGCGCAGGCTTGGTCGCATTCAACTCAATTTTCCAGGTTCTGTTTTTCTCTCTCTACGCCTATGTTTTCATCACTATCCTCCCAGGCTGGTTCGGCCTCAAAGGTGTTGTGGTAGACATATCAATGGTCCAAATAGCCGAAAGTGTTTTTATTTATCTTGGCATTCCCTTCCTTGCTGGCATGATCTCCCGGTTCATCGGCATCAAGCTCAAAGGCAGGGAATGGTATGAAACAGTCTTTATCCCGAAGATTAGCCCGCTGACGCTCGTTTTCCTGCTTTTTACCATCTTCGTAATGTTTTCTCTCAAGGGAGATAAAGTCGTCCAACTGCCGTTCGACGTAATCCGTATCGCGCTGCCTCTGGCAATCTACTTCCTGCTCATGTTCCTTGTTTCCTTCTATCTGTCCTACAAGGCGGACGCGACCTATGAGCAGGCCACGACGCTGAGTTTCACGGCTGCATCCAACAACTTCGAACTCGCCATTGCTGTCGCCATTGCCGTCTTTGGCATCAACTCGGGTGAGGCATTCGCGGCCGTGATAGGACCACTTGTCGAAGTCCCGGTCCTGATCGCCTTGGTTAATGTCGCCATCTACTTCAAGAAGAAATTCTTCCCTCATGCAATTGAAACGATCAATGGCGTGTGTCATGTCAAATGCGAAACCTCGGTCATAAAATAGGAGCCTGTCATGGAAAAGGTATTGTTCATTTGCGTCCACAACAGCGCACGCAGCCAAATGGCGGAGGCATTTCTCAAAAAGCATGCAAACAAAGACGAAATCGAAGTTGAAAGCGCCGGCTTTGAACCCACAGAGATCAACCCTTTTGTCGTCGAAGTCATGCAAGAGGTCGGAATAGACCTCTCCGAAAAGAAGACACAGTCGGTTTTCGACTTGTTCAAAGCAGGCAAAATCTACTCTTTTGTGATGACGGTTTGCGGTGAAGGAGACGGTCAATGCCCTGTTTTTCCCGGAATGGTTCACAGACTGCATCTCCCCTTCCCTGATCCTGCCGCAGTCGAGGGGACGAAAGAGGAAAAGCTGGCACAAATTCGACTCATTCGAGATGATATTGAACGAAATATTATCCACTTTATTGAATGGAGCAGGTCTGGGATGCAGAATCCTTTGGACCTTGTCGGGAATTAAAAAGCCGAAAAAGGACATACCATGAATATTCTCTTTTTATGCACTGGCAATTCATGCAGAAGCCAGATGGCTGAAGGTTGGGCAAAGAAACTCAAGGACGAGAGCTTTCATGCTTATTCAGCCGGAGTCGAAACGCACGGCCTGAATGAAAGAGCTGTTACTGTCATGAAGGAAAGTGGGGTCGATATATCCGACAACAAGTCCAAGCTGGTCTCCGACCTGCCGAACGATATCGAATTTGACTACGTTGTGACTGTCTGCGGGAATGCCAAGGAGACATGCCCATTCTTTCCGGCCAAGAGCAAGGTTGTTCATGTCGGTTTTGACGATCCGCCTTCACAGACCAAAAGCATGAAGAACGAAAATGAGATTCTCGATGTTTACCGCCGTGTTCGTGACGAAATCAAGGAGTTCATCCTGACATTGCCCAGTGCACTCATGGAATAAGAAAAAAGCTGCCCTCGCAAGGGGCCCATACTCACGGACTCACAGTCAACAAAACGGCCCTGCTTTTCATCGCACACTCTGAGAATGGGAGAATATTGCTCAAAACATAATTGTCCGGCTGAAGACCTCACTATATTGAGACATACAAAGCCCCACGAATGTATTCATAAAATTCAGCCCTCCTCTTTGATATTCTCTTTACATTCAAAAAATCATCAACATTACCCACTCTGAGAAAAAACATTTGTCCAAATGGCAAATGTTTTTTCTCTTTCCCCACCCTTCCAAAACGTATCAGCCAACAAGCCCCAACACTTTTCTTCCCTGCAGATGCATTCTCCCTGAGACTCTCTCCACAGCCGAAGCCCCCATAAAAAGGCTGTTTATAATAGTGCTCAAATCCAGAGAGTTTATTGTATGCTTAACATGTCATAGGCATCATCGGATAGGTAATAAAACAAGAGAGTTAGAATCAGTTGATCTCTTTCATGAATAGGACTTCCAGGAGTAACAGGAGTCCTCTCGGCATAAAACGCATGGCAACCGCTTGTCGAATTGTCATATTTATCAATGAATAGCATAAGGGAGGTCTGATGATTTCATTACATGTCAATGGGAAAGTCCATGAAGTAGACGTCGAGCCTGATACCCCTCTGTTGTGGGTTCTGCGCGATAACCTGGGCATCACCAGCGTCAAGTATGGCTGCGGCGAGGGAATATGTGGTATATGCACGGTTCTCATCGATGATGCGGCCGAGCGGTCATGCTCCATCTCCGTGGAAAGCGCGGCAGGGAGCAAGATTCTGACCATAGAAGGCCTGCCCGAAGACCATCCTGTCAAGGTAGCCTGGACTGAAAAGCAAGTCCCACAGTGCGGCTACTGTCAACCGGGTATGATGCTGCAAGCGGTAGACATACTCTCGAAAAACACGGCCATATCAGAAAAGGAAATGGCCTTGGCCATGGACGACTTCACCTGTCGCTGTGGCTCCCATCCGAGGGTAGTCCCAGCCATGAAACAGGCTGCCAAGTCTATGAAAAAATAGGAGAAAATCATGACAGAAAATATAACCAGACGGAATTTTCTGAAGAAAAGTTTCCTTGTCTTGGCCGTTGCAGCCACACCGGGTGCCATGGCCCTCATGAATCTTTCTCCTGCATTTGCCAAGGATGCCACACCATTCAAACCCCATGCCTTTCTCGAAATAGCACCGGACGGCGGTATAACAATCTGGGTGGGCCAAACCAATCTGGGACAAGGTACACACACCGGAATCGCCATGATCATTGCAGATGAGTTGGATGCGGACTGGGCTGATGTCAAAGTCCGCATGGCTTTGGCCTCGGACGCCTTCAAAGACCCACTGTGGGGTATTCAGTTAACTGCCGGAAGTACCAGTATTCGAAACCGTTGGGACCTACTTCGCACTGTTGGAGCGGCTGCCCGGCTCATGCTCATTCAGGCTGCGGCGACCAAATGGGGAATTCCGGCTCAGGACTGCACGGCTCGCTCAGGTAAAATCGTCGCTCCTGACGGCCGCATTCTCGGATACGGCGAGTTGACCGAAGAAGCCGCCAAACTTGATATTCCAGCCAAACCGGCCTTCAAGACCGTTGACGAGTACTCCATCATGGGCACCTATCGCCAACGTCTCGATATGGAAGACAAGGTGCAGGGGCGAACGATTTTCGGGTTGGACATTCAGATCCCGGACATGCTCATTGCTGTCCTGGCTCGCCCTCCCAGATATGGAGCAACGCCTGAATCCTTTGATGAAAAAGCGGCCATGGCAGTCAAAGGTGTGGAAAAAGTCCTGCCATTGGATGACAAGGTCGCGGTTTTTGCAACCACGACCTATGCCGCAATCAAGGGACGTGATGCCTTGGCCGTCCAATGGTCACGAGGCTCTCACCCGGACCTAAACGATGCATCCATTGCAGCTCTGTTCCGCCAAAAGATGGCCTCTCCCGGAGCCATTGCCGAAGCCCTCGGCGATACGGAAAAAGCTTTGTCCGGGGCTGCCGCGACAGTAGAGGCTGCGTATTCCGTCCCCTGGGTCGCTCACGCCCAATTGGAGCCGAATAACTGTACTGCCCATGTGGAAGCAGACCGTTGCCGCATCTGGGCCCCAACCCAAGGGCAGACGGCTGCCTTGGATGCTGCCAGAGAGGTGACAGGACTCCCCCTGAGCAAAATAGAGCTGATGACCACCTATTGTGGCGGTGGTTTTGGGCGCAGAATTGAAGCAGACTATGTCACGGAGGCGGTCGCCCTGTCCAAGGCCGCCAACAGGCCGGTCAAAGTCATGTGGACCCGTGAGGACGACTTCGCAGATGACGTGTATCGCCCGGCCAGCACCTGCGAAATCAAGGGAGGTCTGGATGCAGACGGCAACCTCGTTGCCTGGCGTCACAAGATTGCGTCGCAATCCATCTTTTCAAGAGTACAGCCGGATTCCGTGAAGGATGGCATAGACAGCTCATCTCTACAGGGACTCCCGGACATGCCCTACAGCCTGCCTAACCGTTTAATTGAATACTCCCTCATCGACCTCCCCATGCGTGTGGGTTGGTTTCGATCCGTGGCTTATTCCTACAATACCTTCTTTGTCGAAAGTTTCATGGATGAACTGGCCCTGAAGGCAGGCAAGGACCCGGTTGAGTTTCGCCTGGCCCGACTGGAAAAAGGGTCACGGCCATACAATGCTCTGATGACCCTCACTGAAAAAGGTGGCTGGGAAAGCCCACTCCCCGCAAACCGGGGGCGTGGCGTGGCTTTATGCAGCTGCTTCGAAAGCGTGGCTGCACATATGGCCGAGGTTTCTGTTGACCCCGTCAATGGGCAGGTAACCGTCCATCGACTGGTCGCCGTCGTCGACTGTGGCACTTCGGTTTATCCCGATGGCATCACGGCCCAGATGGAAGGCGGAGCAGTCATCGGCATGAGCCTGGCATTCAACGAAGCCATGCGATTCGCTGACGGTGGAGTCGGCACATATAACTACAGCGATTACCCATTACTCAGCATGACCCAAGTACCTGAAATTGAAATATTCATTGAGGATAGCGGAGCCAAAGCTGGTGGCATAGGCGAGCCTTCCGTTCCTTCCGTAGCCCCAGCTATCGCCAATGCGATCTTTGCGGCCACGGGTATTCGTTTGCGAGACCTCCCGTTCAAGACAGACATCCTAAAAAAGACAGATGCATCCATGTCCTGATCCGCCCAACCACATCTCTCGCCCCCCTCCGAGCCTCTTGGAGGGGGGACTGGTTCCGACTCCTTGTAGCCCCCCTCAAACCGGGGATTTTTCAAATTGCACGGACACCGTCACAAGCATGGCCAAACAGAGGACGAGGAATTAAAAATTTCATAAAGAAGACCTCAACGATCTTTCATTGCTCATGTGAGGTTTTCATTGATCACCCTCCATGATATCTCTCGTTCATGAATGATACGATGACAAGGACTTCCCCACCTTCTGATCCGGGGGGCGTGGTTGAAGCATTCAGGGATACCATTTATTATACCGACACCTGCGGAAAAGTCCTTGAAGCCACAGGTGCCCGAATCAGCTATCTCCCCGCAATAGAGCCAAAAGGTATTCCTTTCTGGAAAATTCTGGACATAAAAGCAACTTCGCTTGCCGACGCCCTGCACAAATACCCACCGCTCAAAATCCACGAAATAACCGCTTGTGAGGGCAATAGTTTTTTACTCAGAATCATCCCTCTTCCTTTCACACACGGTTCACAGACAGGGTATATTGTCATCGCCACTGACAACCGCCCCATGGAAGCGCTTTATGAAAGCTATGAAGAACGACTCGAAGATAACATCACAGCATGGGCAGACTCCATAACCTTGTTCAATGCTTTTTTCGACACATCGCTCAATGCAACATTCCTGATCGATGATCATGGTATCATCATCGCAGCCAATACGGCTGCTCAAAAACAACATACCCGATCAGAGAATAACCTTGCCGGGGAAAACTTCCAGTGCCTGCTCGGGAAGCGGTTTCACTCTGGACTTCGCAACGCCATGTATACCATTCAGAATAAAGAGGAATGGAAGCAGAATGTCGTTGCTATTGATGGTGAGAATGAAGGTTTTCCCGCAGAGGCCACGCTGCGGAAAATCACTTTTACCGAATACTCGCTTTACCAACTCATTCTCCATGACCTGACGGAGCAGGAGGAACTCAAAGAGGACCTCCAGGATCAAAAAGACGAGGTAAAAGAAAAAGAAATAGCACTCAGGCAGGTCATCAAATCAGTCGAAGAAGATCGCAAAAAAATGCAGAAACAATTGACCAGTCAAGTCAAGAAACAGATGCTCCCAGCTTTGGAACGCATTACCACTTCAAATACACCGGAAATTCGCGAAGGATACAAAAACCTAATTGAAGACCAACTTGTCGACCTGGCCAACGACTCCTCCGGCGAATTCGACTCCGAACTGTTGCGCCTCTCCCCACGGGAAATGGAAGTATGCCAACTCATTCAACTGGGACGGAGTGGAAAGGAAATAGCACACCTCCTCAACATGGCCTTTGAAACAGTGCAAACGCACAGAAAAAACATACGCAAAAAAGTGGGCCTTCGAGGAAGAAAAGCCTCCCTTTATACATACCTACGCCAGAAACCTTCCCTCTCCTAAATCAGGCATACCTGAATACCCGAAACATACCCGTCTTCCCCCCTTGTTGAGAGTATTGGAAGCTGTTTGAATGATGCCGTAAAGCAAATTCTAACCTTGCTCGTGCATCAACAATGCAATTTTTATCCATGAAACACAAATGCAGTACAACGAAGAAAGTCATTTTCATTGTACCAATTCTAGCAGTCTTATTTCTAGCATTCATTGTCTCACTTCATAATGAGACTCTCAGTGCAAATTCCCAACTGGAAAATGCGCAGTTCATAATTATGCCGAGAAACTGCTACCTCAAAGTCCCCTAGGAGTCAGAACAAACCGGATTCATATACTCCTGGCCGTTCTCGCGGTCACGCTCTTCTTGATTGTGCGGCTGGCCGTTCTGAAGAGAGCACGGACTCACTTGTCCGAGTCAAAGAAGCGGGAAAAATCAACCTCGGTACGAGTGAAAGCTCTCATTCATTCATTTTTTACAACAGCAGCAATGAGTTAATGGAGTTCTAACGTTCTTCAGACCGGTTCTCTTACTCCTGCTTTGCAGTGCAACATCCGGCAACAATTTTCGCCCTGTCAAATCATGGCTCAATGTCGAGGAAACTGTCGTTCAACTGGGGAGACTCAATCCGATACAAAAAGCTCGGGACAAAAAAAGACTGAAGAAGGGGAAAGTCCCCCCCTGTCTTGGCCCCTAAGACCGTGCTTATTCACACATGAAATGGGATTTGCCTGCAAAATCGCTGAGACTGTGCCCTTCATGAACGAAGGAGTAATCCTGAAGAAGGAGATCCCATCGAACGAACTCAAGCCCGGACTCGTAAATTCCTGAGCCAGATATTTTAACCAAGGAGATACATTGCAAATATTCAACGAACACCAACGGGAAGTCGCAGAGACCTTACGTGAATCCGCATCCAAGTCGGATTGGACTGATTGGAAATGGCACATCCGCAATTCAATCAAATCCGTCAATGAAATCGAACGAGTTCTCGGAATCAATTTTTCTGAAGAAAAGAAGAAAACCCTTGAGCAGACAATCAACAAATTCCCTATGTCTGTAACTCCTTATTATCTTTCTCTCATTGATGTTGAGGACTATGAAAACGATCCGGTCTTCCTACAATCCGTCCCTTCACCCGAGGAACTGAGAATTGAAAGGCATGACATGGCAGACCCACTACACGAAGATGAAGATAGTCCTGCTCCCGGAATTACTCACCGCTACCCCGATCGGGTTCTCTTTCACATCAGTAACACCTGCTCCATGTACTGCCGACACTGTACGCGAAAGCGCAAGGTCGGCGATGTTGATTCCATTCCCTGCTCAGATGATTTGGAACAGGCTCTGGAATACATCCGCAAGACGCCGCAAATTCGAGATGTCCTGTTGTCTGGCGGTGATCCATTTATGCTCTCCGACAAAAAGCTGGACTGGATACTCACCAAAGTCCAAGAGATTGAGCATGTTGAGGTCGTTCGCATAGGAACTCGCATGCCTGTTGTTCTCCCGTACCGCATTACGGATGAACTCGTGAACATGCTGAAGAAGCATCATCCGATTTGGATCAACACCCATTTCAACCACCCCCGCGAGTTAACCACATCTTCACGCCGCGCACTGCAAAAAATGGCTGACGCAGGTATTCCACTCGGTAACCAGAGTGTCCTCCTGGCCGGAGTGAACGACTGCCAGCGCCTCATCAAAACGCTCAACCACAAGCTCGTGAAAAACAGGGTTCGTCCATACTATCTTTACCAGTGCGATCTCTCCGAAGGACTGACACATTTTCGGACACCCATCGGAAAGGGAATCGAAATCATAGAAAGCCTCCGGGGACACACCAGCGGATTTTCCGTCCCCACGTACGTGGTGGATGCACCGGGCGGTGGAGGGAAAATCCCGGTCATGCCCAATTATATAGTTTCCTGGGGACCAAACAAAGTGGTGCTCAGAAACTATGAAGGTGTTATCACGACATATAATGAACCGACTTCATACGAATCGAATTTCTGTGACCGTGAATGTTCCAACTGCAATCTTCAGCTCATGGAAGATGATGCGGAAGAAAAGGCGATCGGGATCGAAAAGCTCCTATCAGACTGGGATGATACCACAAGCCTCACCCCGAAGAACAATGAACGCATCAAGAGGAGAGACGATGCAGCCTGATGAAATCATACACCTGGGAGAATCAACAATTCAACACGGGCCTGCCAATGATCGAGTTTATCTGATGAAACTCGCTTCGGCAGACCTGCCCAACATCGTCAACGACATCTATGAACTGGGGAGACAACACGGCTACACCAAACTGTTTGCCAAAGTTCCTGCCCAGGATGTTGCTCACTTTGCCGCACTGGGCTTTATCGATGAAGCACGGGTTCCCTTCATGCATAAGGGGGAAACTGCCGGATATTTCATGAGCAAGTACATGGATCAGCGTCGTGGCATACCGCAAAATATCGAACGAATCTCCGAGGTGCTGGAGCTGGCGGACCAAAAGGCAGGGACACACTCAAGTCATATTTCAGACAACAGGATCATTCGACTCCGTCTTGAACATGCTGACGAGCTGGCCGAACTCTATGGCAAGGTTTTCACAACCTACCCGTTCCCTGTCAGTGATGCTGCTTTCATTGAAGAATCCATGAAGGAGAACACTGTCTTCTTCGGCATCATCTCACAGGGGCGGCTGGTGGCTGCCGCTTCCATGGAGATTGACACAGAGTGGCAGTGTGCGGAAATGACAGATTTCGCAACGCTCCCGCAACACAGAGGCACAGGAGCAGCGGGGGCACTCTTGCTTGCCATGGAATATGCGGCCAAAGATCTCACCCTCAAAACACTCTTCACCATAGCGAGAGCTGAAAGTTTTGGCATGAACATAGTTTTTGCCCGTGCAGGCTACCTCTTTGGCGGAACCCTGCACAACAACACACAAATAGCAGGCAAGTTGGAGAGCATGAATGTCTGGCACAAGCAGATCCTACCTCGGTAAAGGACCAACCTTTACAGTTAATATAGCATACACTGTCTGGTGGAACCTGTTGCTCATAACCGTAGGTGGCTTCATTGCCACCATCGGTATAAAAAGCATTGCGGTTCCACACGAGCTTGTTCCCGGCGGAATCTTCGGGTTGAGTTCGCTGCTGTATTATACGACCGGGAAACTGAATCCCGGCTGGATAAACCTCTTGTTGAATATTCCACTCTTCCTGTTCGCATGGTTCAAAGTCAGCCGCAGGTTCTTCCTATACAGCCTCTATGCAACACTTATCACCACCCTGTTTTATGAATTCATATCAATTTCTATTCCGATTCAGAACCAACTTTACGCAGCTGTCGCCAGTGGAGTAGTCACGGGATTCGGAGCAGGGATTGTTCTTCGATCCCTCGGCTCCAATGGAGGGTTGGACGTTGTAGCCGTCTACCTCTTCCAACGATTCAACATGGGAATAGGGAGGGTGTATCTCGTCTTCAACACACTTCTCTATTTCGGCAGCCTCATGCGACTTCAACTTGATGTCATCATCGCTTCACTCATCATGGTCTTCATTACCGGAATGATCATTGACCAGACCCTCTCCTTGTTCAGCCAACGCAAAGTCGTCTTTATCATTTCGAATTTTGCCAATGAGATAAGCAACGACATCCTGACTCAACTCAAACAGAGCGCGACATTCCTCAAGGGCTTTGGCGCATATTCGAGAAAGGAAAAAAACGTTCTGATGACAGTTGTCAACAACGTCCAGCTCAAAAAATTGGAAGAGATAACATTTACCCATGATGACGAGGCACTCTTCATAGTTGAAAACACCTTCTCTGTTACCGGCTCAAGCTTCTCGCGCAGAAAGATATACTGAGAAACAGACGAATGATTGCAATCAACAAAGATCATCTCACAGAAAGCACCACACACCCGACAAAACATCAACTGACCATGCATGTTCCACCAAACTCTCCACATGGACCCCACGGAAGGAGGTGCACGGTAAGAGGTGAGATCCCTGACACCATATGAATGGACAGCGATAATTCGCGAGAACTTTTATCATCTTTTTTACAGAGCAATATTACCGGGTCGCTGGCAATACACCCAATGCAACTCGTTCCGAATCAGCATTGACAAAAGGGGGAGGAGCGGATGCCCCCCCCTTTTTTATGACAGAATTTGAGTCGTCAATACAGAGCACCCATGTTGGCCGCAGTATGGATAGTATCGACAAAGAATCCGGCCCGCCCCGCCAGTTCGCCAAAGAGGACAAGGATAGGGAGCCACACAGGAATGGTTCTGGTTTTCACCATCACGGCAAGAGAAACCACCAGCACACCCACATGGGTCCAATACAGGCCCGATGCAAACCAGGCCTGCCCGGTCAAACGCATGACTTTTCCACCAGAAAGCCAGACACACGGCGCGACAAGATACAAAACCACCCCGACAACAAGCCCTGTCGTAAAAATACGCGCCAGAAGCGGCTGACGCTCTCCCCCGGCAAACCAGCTGGCGAATCCCGCGCCCAGAATTACGGCAGTCGTCAGGAAAAAGGTGGCAGGTAATGCATTGTTCACTGCGGGATATGCCGGTGGCGCATAGGTCATTCCAGTAGAAAAAATAACCACGAGCCCGAGGACCGCGCCAAGCAGGGCAAGCACTGGATTTCCTTTTTTGCCAACGCTGAACGCAGCGAGAATAGCCAGACCGACAAACAACCCGGCAGACAGAACCTCCCGGCTCAGCCACGCCGTGGAAAGATGCTTCAATGCATTGGGAGCACCAGTAGGATGCCCGAGATGAAAGAGTGAAGCGATGAGTCCCACAACCATCAAACCGGCTGTCATACGCCACTGGCGCTGGGCATTGTCACTGTCTACTCCGCCTCTCGCACGCACGGCAGCCGTAAGGGCAATTCCTATGGCCGCCTGAGAAAGCACTGTGAAAAAGACCAAAGGCAATTCAAATGATTGCATATCTATCTCCTCACCATCTTTGGGAATTTGGGCAATAAGAACCGTGTGGATGGATTCAATTTCGGCATCTTGGGATACCCGGCCGGGAACTGTACCTGACTGGTCTGTTCCATGGTGGACAGATCAACCAATTGCAAGGCGCCGGTCGGACAAGACTGTGTGCAGGCGGGCTGCAAGTCCGCGTCCAGGCGTTCATGACACAAACTGCATTTTTCTGCCCGCTTTTCCACCGGATTATACTTGGGCGCTCCATAAGGACAGGAGCGGATACAGTTGCCGCAGCCAATGCATTTGTCCTGGTGATGAACGACGACGCCATCACTTTCCCGCTTTGTATAGGCCTCTACCGGGCAGACATTGAGACAGGCCGGGTTTTCACAATGGTTGCAGGAAAGCGAAAAGAAAGCCCGCTCCCGATGAGGATAAATTTCCTCGTCCAGAGGATAAACCTGACGCCAGACCACACCTTCTTCCTGATGGTAATAATTCCGGCATGCCATGGCACAGGTAAAGCATCCGATGCACTTTTCGGAATCGACCAAAAAAGCATATTGTTTTTTCATTGTCATAATCCCTTAGACTTTTTCAACGTTGGCAAATTGATCATGAATGGCAACGCCGGGCGCGCCTGCCTTGAATGCCCCCATATCAGAGGATTCATCATCAACGAGATTCTGGACGTTGAAATCCGTTCCCTTGCCGAACCAAGCTTCGTACATGAGGAGACAATCCGCTGCCACATTATCTGTCAGCTTGACCCTGACATGCTGCTCCCCAACCTTGTTGAACACACGCACCATATCCAAATCATCAATCCCTTTTTCAGCTGCCGCCTTAGGATTCATGTAGAGGTACGGCTCCTTATTGTATTCCTTCATCCAGTCCAAATTAACAAACTGGGAGTGAATACCAAATTTTGTGTGAGGAGTGAGCAAGCGAAACTTGTCATAGGCTTTTCGCCCTTCTTTGAACTCGGGAAGCGCATCGTGACCATGCTCCTGGCATAGCTCTGACCTGAATTCATACTTTCCAGAAGGTGTACCAAATTTCATATCATGCCAAGCGGCCGATGATTTGAGCTTCGCCTTGACCGGGCCATTCCTGAGATCGGTCCAGTCATTGATGCCGAACAAATCGTAAAGCCCCTGATTGAACTCTTTCTCAGTCCATTCCTTTGTGTCGATCTCTGTTGGCAAAGTGCAGGATCCGGGTGAAAGTTCATTCATTTTTTTGGAAAGCAATGCTGCGATTTCAAGATTGGACTTGGCCTCGTGCAAAGGTTTGATTGCCTGTTCATTAATACTGAGCCAATAATGCCAATAGGAAGCATTCACAGACCATTCCTCGAACAGAGTCGTAACCGGCAGGACAATGTCCGAGTTGGCCACAGTCTCAGTAAAAAACTGCTCCACGGAGACAACCATCTCAAGAGTATCAAAAGCCTTCTGTAACTTCGGGCGGTCAAAATCTTGCCCAAAGGGATTCTTACAGGAAACCCAGAGCATCCTGATGGCCGGATCTTTGGTATCAAGAATTTCCTGAGCTGTTTTGTTAATGTTAACGGTGCGATCGGAATAGCTTGTCTCCTGATCCTTGGCGAGATGGAACTCTCCTTTGGCCGCAGCACCAACAAACCCCATGGACCCTTCAGGTTGTTTCTGAATGAAAGCATTGTAATTGAAGCCCCATGTCTGAAGGTGCCCGTATCTGGCCCCGCCCCCTTCTTTGCCGACATTCCCTGTCATGGCGACCAAGGCATCGATGGAACGAACGGTTGCCCCACCATTGGTGTGCCGTTGCAGGCCATATCCAATCCAAATGGTAGCCGGATCGGCAGAAGCGAATTCTTCGGCCACTTCCTTGATATCCTGAACTGGAATACCGCTCTGCCCAGATGCCCATTCAATGGTGACATTGGCGTTAAGATAGGCAACAAATTCATCAAAACCGATGCTATGTTGGTTCACGAACTCCCGATCAACCAACCCCATGTCCAGAATATGTTTTGCCATCCCGAGCGCCAAGGCTCCATCACTTGACGTCTGGGGCTGCCAGTAGACGTCACTTTTGGCCGCTGTCTGCGTAAAGACCGGATCTATGACTACAACCTTGGCCCCTCGACGCTTGGCCTCCATGATATATTTCATGGAATGCACCGAACACCATGCAGGGTTGGCTCCCCAGATAATAAGATACTTGGCCTTGACCATATCTTCAGGATCATTACACCACATATTGCCCATATCAAAATTCTGGGCATCAATACCAGCAGGCCAGCACGGAGTGCCAACAAAACGAGTCGTATAACCAAGCGAAGACATCATGCCTTCGACACCATAATTGGTAATGCCGAAATTTCCTGAATATTTTGTCAGGCCCAAACCCAAAAGCGAACCATCTTCTTCCTTGAGTTTTATTATCTTCCTGGCGATCATATCCATGGCTTCATCCCAGGAAACACGCCGCCATTTCCCGGATCGACGACCATCCTGAACCATCGGATATTTGATCCTGTCCGGGCTGTATGGGCGACGTGTGTACGCGTACCCCTTCACACACAGACCGCCGTGAGTAAAAGTCGATTCCTGTGCTCCTTCGATAAACTGGAGCACGCCGTCTTTTACGTAAGATTTGATACTACATGTATCGTAACAATTTCTGGGGCAGGCATTTCTAAAGACCTCATACTCGTTTTCGCTCAAGCCTTCTGCCGCAACAGCACTCCTTGGAATCAGGAACCGACACGGCAGCAGCGATGCCACCCCGGCGGCCGAGACTCCCTGAATGAACCGTCGCCTGCTAAGTGTCTTTTTCTTTTCAGTCATACAATCCACCTATTTGTCATAATAATATAGTTTCGCATTACACACGGGTCGGATCAAATGATTCAACGGCATGCTCAAGCCACATCTCCAATGCAGATGTTGCCATTGACACAGGTGCGCTCACATCATCTTGCCGCCGAGTTGCCCTGATAAATTCTGGCACCCATTCTCCCATGTGTTCAGAGACAAGCCAGAATCGAAGTGCTTCGACATCATCGCTTCCTTCTCCGCCCCCAATCGTTCCCAAGGCTTCAAAGGCAATCACTGCATCCAGCTCAAAGGGCAAGAAATCATCCGGAGTAGCCCCTTGGTCCGGGACAGAGAGATTGAGACAACGATAAACGTGCCTCACCTCCAGGGCTGGCTCGCCCATGAGGGTCGGTCTATCCTGATATGCTGAAGCGTAAGGTGGGGCTGGCACTGCTGCGGGACCGACAAAAAGCCGATTAAAATCATACTCAACATCGTTCCAATCGATTCCGGTATCAAGAGTCAGTTGAAAATGACTGGCAATGCTCTGCGATGCAACTCTGATATCAGCAGCATCCCGTGCGAAAAAAAAGTCCCGAAGTGCCGTGATTCCCGTACTCGATTTAGTACCGGGCATAGATTTTCACCTCCTAATAGTAACATCATACGTATTCCCTATGAGCTACGTATTATAAATTGGAGGAAAGATGACAGACGGGAAAATGGGGATTAATTGGGTATTGATACATACCCAATCAAGTTGTGGCTCCCATGGTTTTGAGGTGAGCATAGAGGCTGACACTTTTGCCGTGCAACCCAAGTTTTCGTCGAATATTCTTACGATGAGTCTGGACGGTTTCCAATGAAAGATTCAGGCTGTGGGCAATGTCCTTTGACGCATGCCCAGCTTGTATGAACTGACTTACTTTGTTCTCCATAGGAGTCAATTTGAGAAGCAAAGGGTCCGAAAGCGCGTTTCCCGAAGCAAGACGAGCCAACTGATCCCTCACCACTGTGACATATCCTTTTCGAATGGACAGATCATCCTCGAACTCAAGCCGTTCGAGGGCGGGAAGGACCAGATTGTTGATTTTTAAAGACACACCATCAAAAAACTCACCGCGCTCTCTGTCAATGCTTTGCAAGACATTACGGAGGGTTATATTCATCTCTTCAAGCTGTTCTTTTTCCTTGCGCAGTTCTTCTGTCCTCTCGGACACGATGCGCTCCAGTGTTTCCCGCTGCATGGCCTGCGCCGTCACATTGATCAACATGATCATAAATTCATCACTGGCCAAACTGACACTGCGCATGGGATTGATCTGCAAATGGTAGATATTCTCGTTGTCGAAAGGACTTATCTCAGATGACATTCCCACAGGATAGAACTTCATGAGCTCCTCTATGGACCGCCCCTCAATGGCAAGCGAATCCCAAATAGGCACGCCGACCACCTCCTCTTCGGGAAGCAATGCCCTTACCGCCATATTCACGCTGGAAACCAGACCATCACTTCCGACAACAAAGATGAGGTCGGAGGTCGAGTTGAGAATATTCTCGAATCGACACTTCTCAAAAGTCACGAGCCGATTGGCCTCATCAAGTTTCTTGGCCGTTATATCCGGCAGAGCCCGAGTCCAATCCGCGACAAACAGCACTTCGAGAGCGTCGCCGTACAAGCTGATGAGCCGCTGAACAACTCTTATGCTTTTATGGGAACCATTCAATTGTTCGACAACATCCAACAGGCTGTGAACAAATGTTTTGAAGCACCCCAAAAACAACTCAGCATCAACACCGCGCAGACGATGGCGCCTCGCAGATTCTATCAGAAACCGGCCCCACTCACCTTGATGTTGAATGAGCCACGGAAAGCCGGGAACCATAGATTCCTGCACGAGATGAACACGGACAGGTTCGAGAAACTCATCCAAGGCCTGAAGACAGTCAAACCTCTTGGCCGTGGTATGCTGAAGATATCCGGCTTCTTGCATACGAACCGTCCATCGTTCCAAAAAGTATTCCTTTTTATTGACAATGCCTGCCAACAACTCCCAACACATATGCGGACTCAACGTTCCCATCATGACATCCTCCTCATAGATATATACCCAGTACCTACCCACCCATTGCAATACTCATGAGAGAGCGTATTATCAAGCTATGAAGAAATATGACTGGATTCGACGAATCGCCATGACAAGCGGCCTGCTGTTTCTCCTTTTCCCCCTGCTCATCTCAACCAATAGTTTTGCTCAAGGGGACGAGCAAGCCTCGCCGCATCCAACCATGGAAATACATGGTGAAATGAAAACACACAGTATAATAACTGTTTTTTTCGATCTGAAAGACTCTCCCATCAGCAACGGCTCCTATGCTTCTGTCAACGTCCGAACACTTGAGGGACCTGGAAAATATGAACCGGAAGTCAAAAGAGGATTTCCCAGGACCACACTCATATTCACGGCTCCCGGAGTGTATAAAATCCGATTCATTCTCAATGAAGTCAGCAAACCGAGTTGCGGCGGAGTGAATGCCAGATTATTACTGGAAACAACCAGAAAGATGACTATTACCCCATAAGATATTGGAAGAATGAAAAGGGACAAGGGGAAACCGCCTGTGGCATGATTATACAATGGTTTCATCTCCCACAACTCAAGAGCTACACCCTCGAAAATCATATTCTCGTCTTTGACTAAAACGAAAGAAAAGACGGAAAAATATTATCCAATAAAAATCCCCCAGAAACCAATGTTTCCGGGGGATTTTGTTCATTTGCCAGCATCTGAGGAAAACGCCTTGGAACCCGACGCTCTTCCTCTATTTAATAATATTGTCTTGAATTACAGAGAACCCCATAAAGGAATTTCAGACGAATCCGCCCCTTAGACCATGTCTTCCATCGACCCTGCCGCAGGCTGCTCGTGAAAGCTGCGAGGGAGAATGATATTCAGGAGGATAGCTGTCAGCCCACCCGTAGTGATGGCAGAGCTAAAGACCCCCTTAAAGAAGGGAGGGAATGCCTGCAAAACCTGTGGAACGAAGACAACACCAAGCCCCAAGGCAAAGGATATGGCCATTATCAAAACACCCCGCCGATCAATAATGCTGGAAGCAATAATTCTGATACCTGCGGCTGCAACCGTCCCGAACATGATCAGCGTTGCACCACCCAGAACCGAACTGGGAATCACGGAAAAAACGCCACCAATGACAGGAAAGATACCAAAGAGAACCAGAAGACCGGCAATCCAATACCCAACATAACGACTTGCGACACCGGTCATCTGAATAACACCGTTGTTCTGGCTGAAAGTCGTGTTGGGGAAGGTATTGAAAACAGCGGCAAGAGCGGAATTGATTCCATCCCCCAGAATCCCGCCTGAAATACGCTTCATGTAGAGTTCCCCTTCCACCGGCTCGCCAGAGACCATGGAAGTGGCAGTTAGATCACCCATGGACTCGACGGTCGTAACCAAAAAAAGCAAAGCCATGGGAATGAGATGAGGCCAACTGATAGCCATGCCAAACTTGAAAGGAATAGGCAGAGCAATCAGTTCGAGCTTGGAGACACTACTGAAATCGACTTTTCCGAGCAACGCTGCCGCCACATAACCGGCTACAAGACCAAAAACAATAGCTCCCATGCGAAGCCACTTGTTGCTGCTTCTATTGAAGAGAATAATCACGACCAGCACGATGGCTGCCAGTGTCAGGTTCTGAGCATTGGCAAAACTCTCGGGTTTGTGGGCAAGAAGCCAGGCTCCGCCTCCCACATCGGTCAGCCCAACCTTGATCAGAGAAAGACCGATGAGCGTGACGACGATGCCACTGACCAGAGGAGTGATTATTTTGTTAAGCAAAGGAACAAAGCGACTGAAAATCATCTCCACCGGAGAAGCGAGCAGACAGGTTCCGAAAATCGAAGCCAGCATTTCCCCTTCCGACCCGCCAGCCGCTTTAACAGAAAGTCCGATGCCGATACAAAGAGACAAAAAGGTAAAACTCGTCCCCTGAATACTGAGAATACCGGACCCAATAGGTCCGATTTTACGGCATTGTATAAAAGTGGCTACTCCGGAGACAAAAAGGGACATGCTGATCAGATAGGAAGACACTTCTGTACTGAACCCAACAGCCCCGGAAATGACGATTGCCGGAGTGACGATACCAACAAAAATCGCCATTAAGTGTTGAAGGGCGGCGAAAAACGCCTTGGCAGCACTCGGACGATCTTCCAATTTGAAAATCATCTCTGAGACGGCCTGCTGATTGTTACTCATAAACTCTCTCTCCTTATACATTAAATCAAAACACTGAATCACGACATTTTTGTAAAACCGCAGCAGCCTCCACCTGAAAAAAGTCACTTTCAGACATCCAGAAAATACCGACTGATATTAGGGTAATTCGAAGATATGTAAGCAATACAGGCAAGAATCAATCTTTGAAGATATGACCGTTCCGCAGTTATCAAAAAAACGGAGAGGGGCATCCCCTCTAATTCTTCAAATTTGCAAGGACCGTACCTATCCCTTCTCGATTTCGAATCATTTTCCCCAAAAAAAAAAGAATCGATTGACGGGCAGGTTTTCCATTTCAGAGGTGGTGTTACCCCACTTGAATCACAGGAAAAAAAAAGACATCTCAAGGATGTCTCAAAGCAAGAATGTTTGACTATTTTCCAAATGGACAATGAGGGTAAAGACACTCGGGACAGTTGAGACAAAGGCCGCCGTGGGCCTTGTTCACTATAAAGTCACCGCTGATCCTATCTTTGGCAAAGAGACGGGGAAGCACCAAATCAAGCATGGTTGTCTTGTGGAACATCCCACAGGCGGGGACTCCGATAATGGGGAGGCTCTCCCTGTATGCCATCATGAACATGGCTCCGGGGAGTACAGGCGACCCATACGTTATTATATCGGTCGCAAAGTGGGCAATAACGGATGGCGTCAAGTCGTCTGGATCGACGCTCATACCACCGGCAAAGACCAGAAGGTCAACATCTTCAGCCATAACCATCTCGGCCTTGTCATGAAGAAAATCTCTCTCGTCAGGGGCATAGATTTTTTTGACAACCTGCCCACCGAGAGAAGCGATCTTCTGTTCAATGACATCGGAAAATGTATCTTTGATACGCCCTTCAAAGACCTCAGATCCCGTCATAATCAAGCCAACTTTCAACGGGTGGAAAGGTCTGACCTGCACAAGAGGGGTGCCCTCTCTGACAACACTCCTCTCGATATCCGACAAAACTTCCTTACCGATGGTCAGGGGGATTATCTTAACGCCAGCCAGCATATCCCCTTTTTGGACAATGGAATCGGTATGCCGGGTGGCAACAATAACTCCTTCCGCTCCATTGACGCGCTTCAAAAGTTCGACATCAATATCCAGTAATCCAGTGCAGGAGCTGAAAAGGCTGACTTTTCCCTCGGCTGGCTCAGCCCTTTCTACATGGGGTCCTTCCAGAAGCGTGGCCAGGAAGACGGCTCCATCATTCTCATGCAAAGCGTTGTCGGAAAGCTCAAAAACATAGAGGTGATTTTTCCCCATATCTTTTAAAACAGGGATATCCGACTCTCCAACAACATGCCCTTTTCTAAAGGCCACTCCTTTGCTCTTCCCCTTAACAATACGGGTAAGGTCATGGGCCAGTACTGAACCGACGGCTTTCTCTACTGCTATTTTTTCCACGGGAAATCTAAAACAATGGTGGCGTGATGGTTGAGATGAAAACCATCATCTCGGACCCCACGTTTTTTATCTGGTGGGGGATGCTTCCCTGATAGTAAATGGTATCCCCCTCTTCCAGAGAATATTCGTCTTCGCCGATGCGAATCCACATCTTCCCTTTCAAAACATAAGTGACCTCTTCACCCGGATGGGGCAGAGGCTCTTCGCACGTCATTGCTCCCGGCTCAAGTTCCCCCATGAACATCTCCATCTGACGATTCAAATCAGGACAAAGAAGCTCATAGGTCATATGAGAATTATGAAAATTCAGCTTGCGACGCTGATCCTTTTTGACCACAGCCTTTTGATCATCATCTTCCATGAGAAAGTAGAAAACGGGCACATTCAAGGCTCGAGATATCTTTCGAAGTGAAGTAACCGAAGGTTCAGCCAGATCCCTCTCGATCTGACTCAAAAAGCCTGGTGTCAAATCCGTCATTTCAGCCAATTTTTTTTGGCTGATACCAAGCTCAATTCTCTTTGCCTTTATTTTCCTACCCAGCATAAACTTCTCCAAGGTCAATCAAAATCGACTTGCTCATGTTATGATTTCAACGCTTTCAAGACCTTCTCAGGTTTCATAGGCAGGTGTGTCAACCTTTTCCCTATAGCATCATAGATGGCATTCGCGATGGCCGGAGCCAGAGGATTCAACCCGACCTCGCCCATTCCCTTGGCGCCAAACGGCCCTTTTTCCTGGGCTTCTTCCACATAGCTCGCTACCACGGGAGGCATGCTCTCACTCGTCAGAAGTCCGAAGGATTTCAGGTTCTGAGGGAGCATCTTCTCTCCATCCGAGACGAATTCTTCAGTCAATCCAAGTCCGACCCCCATGGCGACAGAGCCTTCTATCTGACCGATGACATTCTTGGGATGAATTGCCTTGCCGACGTCCTGAGAGGAATAAACCTTGAGCACTGTGACCTCTCCGGTCTGGGTGTTCACCTCCAAAGCCACAGCGGATGAAGCAAAACAATACGAATAATGGATATCATAAGTGGAACGGTCTTCCCCTTCCTTGTAGTTGGCATCGGTTCGATGAGCGTGAGTCTTAGGCGGATAGTAATCATGTTCAACCTTGGTTTCCACCCCATCCTTCCGAGCCTGATTCCAAGCATTTCTCAAGTGCTCGCATGAGACGATTCCACTCTCTGCCAGGTAGGGAGCAAGAGTCTTTTTCAATATTTGAGCCGCTTCCTTGACTGCGTTTCCAGTCACAAAAGTCTGCCGAGAGGCAGTGGTCATACCACCATCAGGACAGGTCAGGGTGTCGCAGGCGACCACGTCAATAAGCTCATAGGGAACGCCAAGGACACTTCCCGCAATCTGGGCACTCAAGGTATCCACCCCCTGCCCCATATCGGTCGCTCCAATACTGACCAAAATCCTCCCCTGTTCTGTCATTTCCACATAAGCGCCGGCCTTGTCTGCCAGACCAGTGCCGATGCCGACATTTTTGTAAGCACTGGCAAGGCCAAATCCCAGCTTGAGATGTCCTGGCCGCTCCACGGAAGAGAACTCTTCTTTCAATGCCAAAAGTCCCTTGTGGGCATCTTTCAAAGTATCAAGATAGCCGATGCCATCATGCAAAAGTTGGCCTGTACTCGTCTCTACTCCTTTGGTGAACCCGTTGATTTCCCGCAATGTAAATGGGTCCATACCGATGGCCTCGGCCAATTGGTCCATCTGACTTTCACAGGCAAAGCTGGCCTGGGTACTGCCGAATCCTCTGAATGCTCCATGAGGATTCTTATGAGTATAGACACCATAGGAATCAGCCTCCACATTCTCGACTTTATAGGGACCGGACGCCGTGACTGCGGAACGGAATATGACAGGTTTTGTCTGAGAGCTATAGGCTCCGGCATCACCAATGACTCTGGACCGCATGGCAGTGATGCGACCATCCCTGGTCACTCCATGCTTCATCCATATCTTCATGGGATGCCGTTTGGTGCTCATGCGAATGGATTCTTCGCGAGTCATGACCATTTTCACAGGCCTGTTAGTCAAGAATGTCCCCAAAGCTGCCAAGAGCTGCACAGTGGGTTCTTCCTTGCCTCCGAAACCGCCTCCTGTGGCCGTGAAAACAACCCGCACCTTGTCATCTTCAAGACAAAGATTTTCCTGAACCATCTTCTTGAAGGCCAGAGATCCCTGGCTGCCGGAATAGAGCGTCAGCACCCCATCAACCATCTTGGTCAAACAGGATTCCGGCTCTAGATAAGCGTGCTCCACGGCCTGTGTCTGATAAATATTTTCTATCACAACATCAGCCTGGGCAAACCCTTTCTCCACATCGCCTTTGCGGACACTCACGTGGTGAATGATGTTGTTATCAGTATCTTCATGGATACAAGGCGCACCATCCTTGATGTTCTCTTCAGCGTCAGTCAAAGGTTTCAAGACCTTATACTTGACAGAAACCCTGGAAGCTCCAAGCCTGGCTGCCTCGAGAGTCTCTCCATAAACACACGCAACCACATCACCGAAATATTTTACTTTATCCTGACACAACACAGGCTGTTGCGGGACAAAAAGTCCAAATTTATTTATACCAGGCACGTCACCAGAGGTCGCGACCCTCGCAATACCGTGGACAGCATCGGCTTCGGCAGTCTCTATGGCAAGAATCTCTGCGTGGGCGTGTTCACTAAATACGGGGACCCCGTAAAGCACCTCATCTTCCTTGAGATCTGCAGCAAAGATGGGCGCTCCGACAACCTTGGCAATACCGTCCTTCTTGGGAACATTAGCACCGATATAATCACCCCTATCAAACGTTCCGGAGGTCTGCTGAATATCCCCCCGCATGATGGCGGCAGCCTTGTGTATGGCCCTGAAGATCGCACCGTAGCCGGTGCAACGGCAAATATTATGCCGCAGAGCATGTCGCATTTCCTCATCCGAGGGGGAAAGAGTGCGGCCCAGCAAAGCCTTGGCCGCCATGATCATACCCGGAGTACAAAAACCGCATTGTACGGCACCTTCTTCAATGAAAGTCGCCTGCAAGGGGTGCAGCTTGTCTTCAGTCCCAAGGGACTCAATGGTTTCGATCGCGCTCTTATCACAAGACCCCATGGTCACAAGACATGAACGCTTGGCTTGCCCATCAATGACCACGGTACAGGTTCCGCAGTGCCCTTTCCCGCAGCCGTTTTTAGCACCCATAAGCCCCTGCTCCTCACGCAGGAAATCGAGCAGTCGGCGTTTTGGATCAACCAAGGTTTCTACTTGTTTACCGTTGATCGTGCATCTGATGGTTTTCATCTCGCCCCCTTATATTGATCCATATGATTTGTTGTCAGGTAGTGGGATAAAAGATTCAGAGCCACTGTTTTTCTGTATTTTGCTGTTGATCGTTGATCGTCGATAGGTGTCAAAAGGGAGAAAAGATTCTCCCTGAGAAGCGTTGTATCCAAATTAGCAAGAGGAAATTCCTTTCCCAAAATGAGGCTCTTGATTGTATCATTGAGCAGAGTGACTCGAGGGCCCATGGCCCCGAAAGCGGCATCCATGTCGATGACACTCTTGTCATCGAGGAGAAGCCGCAGGGCAAAGGAAGCTTTTGAAATCGCATCAGCCTTGCGATTCCCCATCTTCTCGAAGACATAAAAATACCTTTTCGACAAAAAGGCTTCGTTGATCCTGATCATGATCAGCAGTTCGTTTCCCTTGCGCCCGGTTTGACCAGGACCGGTGATAAACTCTTCCAAAGGAAGAACTCGCTCCCCTTCCTTGGATGCCAGAACGACCTCTGCCTTAAAAAGGAAAAGTAACGGCAGGGCATCTCCCGCAGGAGAAGCATTGCAAATATTGCCCCCGAGGGTTCCCTGGTTGCGAATGGCCGGAGAGCCGATCTGGGACAGAGCTTTTTTGAAAACCACGGGGACCTCTGCCGCCTTAATGATATTGGCATACGTCTCGCAGGCTCCGATACAGAGGTATCCCTGTTCTTTCCAAACACCCTTTAATTCCTTGAGATCACCTATGAAAAGTGGTGGCAGAGCATGCTTCATGGCCCCACCCTTGAAACGAATCATCACATCAGTCCCGCCAGCAACCGGCATGAAGGGCTCCACCTGCGCCAGGCGCAGTGCATGGTCCAGACTGGAAGGGATAGAACCTACCACAGTCCACCCCCATTTTTCGCAGCCAAAAGAACTGCCTCGAAAATCAAATTATAACCGGTGCAACGGCAGAGATTGCCGGAAAGGGCCTCCTTCACTTCAGGAAGGGTCGGATCAGGATTTTTCACAAGCAGAGCATGGGAAGCCAAAATCATCCCTGGCGTACAGAACCCACATTGCACCGCACTACAGCGTGCAAAGGCCTCATCAAGACACTTGAACTGAGGTGTCCCCTTGAATCCTTCTATGGTCAACACAGACTTTCCCGCCACATTGGCCAAAGGATAAATACAGCTAGTATGCAGTGTGTCATTGATGAGAAGACTACATGCCCCACACTCTCCTTCGCCACACCCCTCCTTGCTGCCCATGAGACCAAATGAACTGCGTAGAACATGTAGAAGAGGTGTCGAGAGAGGAGAATTCACAGAAACAATTTTATTATTCAATGTAAAAGAGATCATTATCTATTTTTCCTCTTGATCGCCAAGAACCTCAAGAACGTGTTCCGGGGTAAGCGGGAGTCGGTGAAAGACAGCCCCAGTGGCATCCTCGACCGCGTCGTGCAGGGCGGGGCTTCCACCTATAAAAGTCAACTCCCCCGCGCCCTTGGCTCCAGAGGGTCCATTCTCATAGGGATTATCATAAAGATGACTCTCGATAAGCGGAATATCCATGGCTGTGGGCGGACCATAATCGGAAATGGTCCTCTGATACATAACACCATCATGCCGTTCCATATTTTCCATGTACCCCCAGGCAACTCCCTGAGTCACACCGCCGTCGATCTGACCGCGAAGGACCCGTTCGTCAATGGCCTTGCCCACATCATAAGAAGCATCAATACGATCCACATCAATATGGCCAGTTAGGATATCCACCGTGACTTCGACCATATTTACTCCCCACGAATAGGCGGGGTAGGCATCTCCGGTAAGAGCATTTTCATCCCAGGGTATAGTTGATTCATCGTGAATATACTCTTCGGTCACGACCTGTTCCTCACCTGACACCCATTTATCTTTCAAACGCAGGGCCGCCCTTTCCAGAATTTTTCCCACGATCATGATGGTCCGGGAGGCCACAGTGGGACCGGAATCCGGCACACAAGCGGTGTCCGGATACGGAAAAGTGATTTTCCGGTAATCAATGTCCAGGGCCTGCCCAACGATCTTACTCATGGTGGTCAGCAACCCCTGCCCCATGTCAACATTGGCGATACGAATAGTGACGTCATCAGCACCATTTTTTTCCAGACGAACCACTGATTTGATGTAGTCCCGTTCCCCGCTGCCGGTAAAACCACAGCCATGAAGGAAAAGCGAAGTTCCGATGCCCTTACGATAGCGGGGATTGCTCCTATTCAACTCCGTGAAGTGTCTTTTTTTGCCTTCGTAGCCAAAACGACTTTTCACATCGTGGATCATGGTGGGCAACAGGACAGGGTCTCTGAAAAGGCCACCTGTCACTGTCGGACTTCCTTGGGCGACGAGATAGTGTTGCTTGTATTCCAGAGGGTCTATGGAAAAATCACGAGCGATATGGACCATATGCGCTTCCAAGGCAGCAGTACTTTGAGGCGCACCGAATCCGCGAAACGCTCCATTGGGGACATTGTTGGTAAAAACCACATACCCCTGTACCGAAACATGGGGGATGGCATAGACACCGATGGAATTGATAAGCGCCCGCTGAAGCACCACGGAACTCAGTCCCTGATTGGCCCCGCCATCGAAATAAACCTCTATGTTCATGCCCAGAATCTCCCCGTTTTCATCCAGGGATGTCCGATAGCGCACCACGGCAGGGTGGCGCTTGGTGGTGAACATCATATCTTCATGACGGTCAAAGGTCAGAAGAATGGGCTTTTTGATAATGGAAGCAGCAACCGCAACCTGACACCCTATGGAACAGGGGAAATCCTCCTTGCCCCCAAAGGCTCCTCCGGTGGGCGACTGGATAATCCGGACCTCATCATCGGATAATGCCAAGGCCGACATGACCGCTTTTTTCACATAATAAGGGCACTGCATACTCCCTTCGACAGTCACCCTCCCCTCGGAATCAATGAACCCTTTCACAGTTTGGGGTTCCAGATAGACATGTTCCTGCAGGGGAGTCCTGAATTCCTCGACCTTGACTAAGTGGGCACGTTCCTCGACATCAAGAGACTCTTCCCGTGGGCATCCCAGGGAATAACTCACCATGTGTTGGATATCAGGAGTACAGCGGCTTTGAAAATCAAACACCGGAGTATGCATTTCATACTCCACCTTGATGGCATCGCTTATACCATGAATAACATCCCGGTCCCTGCCGACGATCAAAAAGATCGGCTCACCGACATAGGTCACAGTTCCGTCCGCAAAGACAGGCTGATCCTCCACCATGAGCTTGACGAAGTTTTTCCCCTTAATATCCTTGGCACCGATGATGTAATAGCCTTCGGGCAACTCAGGCAAAGAACAGGAGACTATATCAGCAGCAGCCTCCGTAGAGCGAAAGAGTCGGGCATAGAGAAGTCCCTCTTCCGCAATATCGTTCAGATAAAGCAAGGAGCCATCACATTTCTCACGATGATCCTTTTTTACCACAGAACTGGCTGTCGATTTCAAATCCAAACATTTTCCCATATATTCACCTGAAGAGTTGGAACCTGATAACTCCAGTATACATCAAAGCTTTTCAAACAAACGGCGAATTCCGTCACAACTTCGCCCAGTGTTCAATTCCAGTAACAATCCATGTCCTCAAGAGATCGGCAAACCAGATGCCATCAAACCGAAGTGTCCCGAGACTCTAGACACCATAGGTAATGGCACTCTTCGGGCAAAGGGACCGGCAAAAGCTACAGCCGAAACATTTCTCTTGGTTGACACGAATGCCATCATCCTCGTGGGTCAGAGCCATGTAAGGGCACGCTTTCACACAACGGTCACAGAGAATACATTTTTCAGCATCAATCCTGGGAAGGCAGACCTCATACGAAACTTGAGGAATGATAAGATCCGTCTCTACCACCTCCTGAACAGAGGCGAAGCCATAGTGGACCAGTCTTTCTGGAAGATCGTTCAGTATCGTACGGTAGAGATCCACTCCCTTGAGCATGGCGGCAGAGAGCATTTGAACGGCGCTTGCTCCGGCCAGCAGAAATTCCAAGACATCATCGGCCGTCGCGACCCCCCCCACACCGATGATCTCACATTCCGGAAGAGCTTTCTTTATGCGGGAGATGAAGGCCAGAGCGAGAGGCTTGATGGCCGGTCCGGACATCCAGACCTCTCCTTGACTATTCCCCATGGAAGTGGAGCGGCTTTTGAGATCAATGGACATGGCCGGTCCCAGGGAATTGATGGCAACAATACCATTGCCACCGTTTTCCAGCACCATTTCGCAGAAAGCCACGGGATCTGGCATATGGGGAGACATCTTCATGAAAAACGGCTTATCCGTCATGGAACGGATTGTCCTGATCGTCTCCCTGATGACTGAAAGATCCTTGCCAACGTAATGAGTGGATATTTCAAAGGCATCGGCAAAAGGGTCCAGATGAGGAATCAGCCCTTTCATGTCATCCTTTGTATACCCCATGCTGATAAGGAGAGGGATATCAAGCTTGGGCCTGACCGCCGGAAGGATTTCATCCTTCCACGTATCCAGAGCATACTCGGACCAAAGCTCAGCATTGGTCACATAGTTTTTCCCGGACTGAATACAGGGACGGGGAACGTGCGCTCCTTGCAGCGAAATGGTCTTACTGACCATCCCCCCTACGCCCCGCTCGTACAGGGCCATCATTTTTTCCGCATCCCCGACCAGAGGGCCAGAAGCTGGGAGAAGAGGGGTCTTGAACTCCATACCGGCTACGCTTGTCTTCAAATCCATTCTACTTTCCCTTCTCAGTTTGAAATTTCATTCCATAATTTCCGGGCACAATTGTGCGCCTCGTCATATTTATAGACATCCTCGTCGGCCAAGCGTCCCTCAGCGACCCGCATCTCTCCGCGACTCCACACAAAAGAAGGTCTCAAATTATCCAAAAGACCAAAAAAGAAATGCCCAAGCATATTATCTTCACATAACGGGGTAATAGGCTGGTAAGGGATGATGAAAAAATCAGCATCAAACCCCTTTTGCAAGCGTCCAATTTGACAGCCCAATAAAGTATTCACATACTCATATGTCCAGTTGATGCTCTCTGCCAGCCAACCAAGCTGAAAGCTACCCGGACCATGGACAAGCTGGTAGGTAAACAACAGATTCTGGTAATCTCTGGTCATGCCGAACCCCAGACCATCATTGCCGATCATCCAGGGAATACCGAGGTCAACCGTCTGCTTGACAGGGGGAAGACCAACGCCGTTATTCATATTGGACGTGGGGTTGAAAACCAGGAAACAGCCTCGCTCCTGCAAAATTTCGAATTCCCGCTCCTCCATATGGACCCCATGAGCAATGAGGCTGCCGCTCTGCAACAGCCCGAAATGATCGAAGCGTTCCATGATGGTCTTCCCGCACTCTTCTCGAGTCCAATCCACATCTTCCCGGCTTTCGGCAACATGGACATGCACCGGAGCAGAATCGGAAGCGGCTGCGATTCTTTTCAGGGAATCATCGGACAAACTGAAAGAAGCGTGCATACCGAACAGCCCACCACACAATCCCGTCCCTTCCGCTTTCTGCAAGGTATGAAAAGAAGCATTCTCTTCCATGCACTCATCCAGATCGAAACGATCACTGGTTTCGAAACAAAAAAGTGCCCGCAAACCGCCTTCGGTAACAGCACCCTGTTTCAGGGCGCTCAGGCTCCCCTTGATGAGTTTCCCACTGGCATGGTGATCAATAATTGTGGTCACCCCGTTTTTCAGGAATTCCCCTGCACCCACCAGCGCACTCAAAGTGACCTCATCTTTCCCAAGAAACCGATCGAGTTTCCACCACAGTTGATCAAGCACATCCTGAAAAGAATGGGGATCGAAGGGAGTCAGCCATCCCCGTGCAAAAGTGGAATAGAGATGGGTATGCGCCGCCACAAGTCCGGGCAACAGGAAGCCACCCTTTCCATCTGTCTGGTTGCAGTCGTTTCGAGACACCCCCCACTCCGCGAGAACTCCATCAAGTTCACTCATGCGCCCGGTCGCCAGAATTTTTTCCTCGAACAGAACAAAACAATCTGTTTTCAATTCCTGAAAATCATAGGTGGAAACATTGATTATGAGATTCTTCATCGGCACTTCCTCCGTATGAATTGACCTGAATTTTCGTGAAAGACTTCATCAATCATGACCGCACTTCCTCGGACAAATGTTGCGCAGATCACACCTTGCCCCCGGACCCCGAAATAAGGAGAAACAGAGCCATCCCTCTTCAAGTGCTCATGCCAAGGCATATTTGCGCCAAATGTATAAGATCTTTCAGGATCAAAAATTGCTATATCACCGTCACTTCCTTCCCGTATGGTTCCCTTTCTGGGGTAGAGACCGTGAACCTTGGCACTTTCATGGGTCATTTTGGAGAGCACTTTTGCCCCAAAGAGATTGAAAAGGACGGGAAGAGTATACGGAATTCCTTCTATTCCATTGGGAATATCATCAAGGCAGGCATGATCTTTCTCTTCTTCCCGGTAGGGACAATGATCAGTCGCGAGGGTCGTAATATCATCAATATACGCCCGCAATTTTTCCTTTTCCAGAGCCGGACGCAAGGGCGGGGTCATCACATATCGATACCCTCGACTGCCCTTATAGACGGCTGAGTCAAACTGGAAATAATGAGGACAACTTTCAAGCAGGAATCGTCCCTCTCCCAAAAGCTGTGCAAACCCCTCTTGCAACTTCTCAATGGTAGTCCCGCAGTTGGTATGCACTATGTACCCATACCCGCCCGCATATTCGAAGACCTGCGCCAGCTTCATCACTTCACTTATTTCTGAGAGAGGCGGTCGACGAAAACCATGGGCGGCAACCAGAGCTGCCGGAGATTCGTCTATCATCTCGTTATTTTCAGCGTGGATGAGGATGGTAAATCCTGATTTCTCAGATTCCCGACACAATTTTGCCAAGAGAATATCTTTGGTCTGCCGCCCCGTGGAGCTATAGGTCGTGAACAGCTTTATGGACGGCACCCCCTGAGCTATCAGAAAGTCACTCAATTCCTCCAGGGGATCGTCATACCCCTTGATGGTCGGATGAAAGCTGAAATCGATATTACAATCGGCAGCATCCAGCATCCTTTGGGCAAGGGCAGCTTTCATCTCATCAAGCCCGGAAGACGGGTTCAAAAAATCGATGACAGTCGTTACTCCGCCATAGGCAGCCAAAACAGAGCCGGTATAAAAATCATCTCGGGAATACGTTTCTCCAACCCCCAGGTGAAAATGAACATGAGGATCGATAAGCCCAGGTAAAACCCATTTCCCCTTGGCATCGTAAGTCGTGGCCGCCTTGAAAGGCTCCTTGCCTATTTTTTCAATAATGCCATCTTTTATGAAAACATTGGTTTTCTCGAACCGGCCTTCCCTGTAGACAAGGCCATTGATGACAACAAGGTCCATACTGTCCACAGCTATTCCCCTCTCAGCAAGACAGAGCCTTGCCCATTGGGATAATAGGACTCACCATCGTAGGCCACCTCGCCATTGACCATGACCAACTCAAGACCGGTAGGGAATTGGTCAGGCTGCATGAAATCACCGACATCCTTGAAATTTTCAGGATCAAAAATGATCAGATCGGCATAGGCATTTTTTCGAACAACACCCCGATCCGTGAGCCGGTAATTTCTTGCCGGGTTATAAGTCATCCTTTTCACGGCTTCTTCAAGAGGGAGAATCTTCTTTGTCTTCACAAACTGGGAAATAACGCGGGGGAAAGCGCCGTATGCCCGAGGATGCATCTTGCCACCGAGCAAACCATCAGTGCAGACAGACATTTCCTCTCGCTGACAGAATACTTCCAGGTGTTCCTCCTTGCCGTAATAATCGATCATCCCCACTCGGTTTTGCTCCGCTACCAGAAGGTCGAAAAGACCATCCAGAGGATCAACCTGGCGAATCTCCGCTATCTCAGAGAGACTTTTACCAATGGCGAACTGATTTTTCTGCGTCACGACACTGGTCACGAAAATACCATCAAAACCGGCAAACTCGACAAAGTTATCCCACATGGAATTCTTCTCGAGAATGGCGGCCTTGATCTTGTGTCGCTCGGCTTCGGATTGAAGCCGTTCCAGCATCTTTGCCGTGCCCCCCACATGGGCCCACGGAGGCAGAAGCGCGCTCAGCATGGTACTGCCTGCGGTATAAGGGTACATATCGAAAGTGACAGCAATGCCCTCTTCCCTGGCCCGATCAATTTTTCCCAGAACTTCGTCGATCTTCTCCCAATTATTCTTGCCGCAAATCTTGAAGTGAGAAAAATGCACCCGTACCCCACTCTCGCGACCAATAGTGATGATTTCATCCATGGAAGACAGGATCTGATTGGCCTCGCTCCGCTGGTGTACCACAAAAACACCATCATATTCGGCCACCACCCTGCACATTTCGGTCAATTCTTCTGTCGAGCCGTAGGCGCAGGGGATATAGATCAGCCCGGTAGACAGCCCCACGCATCCGGCTTCCATTCCTTTTCGAACTTCATCACACATGGCCTTGATATTGGCACCTGTGGCCTTTTTTTCGGAAAACCCAAGAACGGACAGACGAACATTCCCATGAGGTACCAGGTAGGTGGAGTTGCTGGTTGAGCCGCTGTGCCGGATACGGTCCAAATACCCCTCTATCGTTTCATAGGTCCAATCCATTTCGTCACTATCGCCATCTAGACCACCGATATTTTTCCGCCAGTCATCAATAAACGGCCCTGGAAGCGGAGCCATGGCCACGCCATCCTGCCCCAGGACCTCAGTCGTGATCCCCTGGCGGAGCTTCGGCTTGAGCAGGGGATCAAGCAGAATCTGCAAATCACTGTGGCTATGGGAATCGATAAATCCGGGAGCGACCACCTGACCAAGGGCATCGATAACCAGATCCGCCTGGGTACGAAACTCATGAGCTTCCCCTTCCCGCTTGAGAGCAATGATTCTGTCTCCTTCGATGAGGATATCCCCCTTGAACGAAGGGCCTCCCGTACCGTCGACGATGACACCGTTAATGAGAGCTGTTTTTTTCATCGGCTCACTGACTGCCCTATAAAACTGCTAAAGTTTCCATGATGATCTCGTACCCCTTCACAGCCTTGTCCAGCTGATCAATTTCGATATACTCATCGATGGTGTGAGCAAGAAATTCATCGGAAGGTCCAAAGCCGAGAGTCTTGATGTTGGCCTCGCCTGCATAATGACTGCCATTGGTGCAGAAATCATAATGGGTGAGAACACTGTCAAAACCATCTTTTTTCAAAGCAGCAAAAACCGAGGCGACAAATTGTTCCTTTTTATCATAATACCAACCGGGGAAAAACCGTTCGTCACCGATTTTTTCACCCGTGTAGCAGATGAGTTCCGCCTCGCTCAAAGAGACCTTCACGTTGAGATTCGGATGCTCCTCTTTCAGCAATGACACAGTCTCGAAGACCGGCCCGAGCACGCTCTCCTTGGTCTCTCCGACCAACAGACGCCTATCCCATGTCGTCCTGCAATAGTCAGGGACCACAGAAGCACCGGGATAAGGAGAAGAAATGACATCCACCAAAACAAGAATTCCCTTGCCTAAATTTTCATCAACCACCGGGGAAATCAGCTTCACGGCATTGATGACTTCAGCCATCTGATAGACTGCATTGACCCCATGTTCAGGGTTGGCACTATGAGCGGGTTTACCGAATGTCTCAATGACCACTTCTGCCCGTCCACGCTGACCATGTTTCAAATTCAAATGAGAAGCTTCACCAATAACCACATAATCAGGCTTGTGGTTCTTACTGATCTCACGGGCTGCGACACCTTCAAAGCACTCTTCGTGGCAGACTCCTGCCACACAGATCGTCCCTTTGAAATGACGGTCAGTCTCTTGGGCAAAATTCCTGGCCCCGACCAACATGGCGGCCAAAGCCCCCTTCATGTCCGAAGTCCCACGCCCGAAGACCTTGCCGTCTTCAATCGCTCCGCCAAAAGGATCATGGGTCCACTTGCTCGCGTCGGGCACTGGCACCGTATCCATATGAGCGTCATAAAGCTGGACTGGCCCATCTTCCTTTCCATAGATGGTGCCGACCACATTGCCGTATTTGTCGACATCCACTTGATCAAAACCAAACTCGATCATGGTTTCTTCCAAAACCTTGGCAACCTGCCCTTCTTCACCGGAATAGCTTTTGGCCTGGATGAGTCTTTGACAAACCTCAACAACTTCACTGTACGTATTCATATTAATTATGCCTCGGGTTCATTGTAGCGACCGTACCAGACAACGTCCCGATAGACTCCGGGATCAGTATCTCCTTCGGTGCTGAATGCCAGAACAGTTGATTTTTCGTTCAATTCCAGCATGGCCTTGAGGTCCGCATATTCAGGGCTCTTCATGATCCTTTCGAGCACACCCACGCCAACGGCCCCGGACTCACCGCTGACCACTGCAGTGTCACCGGAAAGAGGATTACCCAGAATTCGCATACCATTGGCCGTCGCCCACTCCGGGGCACTAATAAACCCATAGGTCAGCTGTTTCAGGATCTTGTTGCCAAGAGGATTTTGCTCACCACAGGCCAATCCGGCCATAATGGTGATCAGATCGCCTGTCTTGGTCACATCCGCGCCCTTCAAGGCACTCCCGTAATAGCAATCAGCCACATCGGCCTCGACGAGAATAATCTTAGGGCATTTTTCTTTATAAAGAGTCCGCAGAGATTCAGCGATAACACCGGCAAAAGCACCGACTCCAGCCTGAATAAAAACATGGGTCGGGATGGTCTCGCCCAGATCGGCACTGAATTCCTGGGCAATGGTGGAATATCCCTGCATGATCCAGCGAGGGACATCCTCGTACCCTTCCCAGGCCGTGTCCTGAATAACCAGCCAATTTTCCTGTTTGGCCTTGTCCGCCACAAAACGCACGGTTTCATCATAGTTCAGGTCGGTGACAGTGGCCTCAGCTCCCTCAGCCAGGATATGATCCACCCTGGCCTGTGTCGTTCCCTTGGGCATGAAGATGAAGACAGGCAACCCCAATTGTCGCCCCATCCAGGCGACGCCACGGCCATGGTTGCCATCGGTTGCTGCTGCCAGTTTGATATGAGGAAGTTCCTTATGCACTCGTTTTTTCATTTCTGGAAAAGGCAAAGAGCAAAGGGGTTCTCCCAACTCGTTGGCAAGAGCCTTGCCAACAGCATAGGAAGCCCCAAGCACCTTGAAAGAATTCAAGTTGAACCGACTGGATTCATCCTTGACAAAAAGCTGATTCACTCCAACAAATTCGGCCAGGCCATCAAGCGAATACATCGCGCTTTTCCTGTATTCCAAGAAAGATTCATGAAATGTCTTCACTTCGTTCAAGACATCATCATTTATCAGTTCAGGCTCATAGGCTTGCAGGACCTGATTTCCGTTTTTCAAAGCTTTTATCTTCATTCTCAATTCTTCCTTGGTAAGATTCTTGATGTCGAACATCATTCTTGCAGTATTTCCGGAAACACTCGAAAATTCACTTTATCGAAAATATCCCTTCTCCGACAAGGTGCTCTTCACACCGGCCCACGACAGATATTCCTTCATCGCACAACAACCACTCTCCGCCATCAGGGACATTGGAATGCCTGTCACTAATGTAGTTTTTCTTCACAGAGAAAGTCACTCTACGAAAGGCTGTCCGATTTCTTAGAAATTAAAAATTCACATTTCGGACAGACTTACTTTTGATCAAATTTATTTAACCTGTCTAAAGGCATTAGCCCCCCAAAGTGCTCACGTCAATAAAACAGACGTTTAAAATAACATTTCAATTTAATTTATTTACTCAAAGTAAATCTATGAAGCCATGGTTCTCCCCCTCTTTTCGCTCTAAAAAAAGGGGGATATCTAACCGTACCAAATCGGCACTTGGTGACGCAGAGCACGAATAAGAATAGGAATACTTGATAAGTATGCCGACAGGCGAGGGGCGAGTGCGCCCTATGAAAAGATGAAATCAAGAAAGACGGGACCCTTGACACAGAACCGCATAAGAAAAGCCCACCGAGGCAGTGGGCTTGAATCGCGAATCCAGTTTTTATTTGGGTGGGTACTGCCTCTCGGCTTTTCCCTCTCCCAACAAAATATCACCTTCAGTATTTACAGCCTTGACCGTAAATTCATAGTCATGAGAGCCACTAGGGGGACACGGTCCCTTGTAGCTCAATGCTCCTGCCGGAATGAGTTCTTCCCCTACATATTCAACACTCCCTCCACCATGATTGTACGGCGGAACATCGAGGTCTTTCATCTTAAAGAGTAACGTCTTGGTTCCTTCCGGGACTCCTTTGATAATGAAAGCAGGAGATTTCGATGAGCACTTATTGACTCCCGATTATGAAAAATCAACATCCAATGCGGAATAATTCATTGATTTTTGCATTGTTTTACAACCTGCTGCCAGTACAACAAAGCACACTGAAAATGCGGCAACAATTGTCAATAATTTGTTCATCTCTACCTCCATGGGAGTATTTTTTTTCGAGGTTTGTTTGGCAGCCTGACTGTACTAGTATGAATAATTACTATCTTTACAATTATTTTATGGCAATTAAAATAGATAGTTATCACTATCAACGAATTATTTCCTTCCATATAAACTCTCAGCAGACGGCATTATTACCGCCCCGCAATTCCTCCTCTTCGCCATAAGAATGCCATGTTGTCGGGGATTGGCCCGCACATGTTTCTGCACTTTCAAACCGCCAGTATCGGGTAAAGAAGAGACTCTCCCACCACGACGATCAAAAACTGGAAAGGATTCCCCCTCCCTTCAGCTCCGTCCACGAAAGATACGACACGACATGCGCACGCCATCCTCACATCGTCCTCATTACAATGAAACGACACTAAAAAGGCTTTGTTTTTTCAATCTCATTTTTCACATATGATAGATTTTGTCTATCATATAAATCGATATAATCTATCAATAAACTCCATAAATAAAATGCGTTAGCACAAAAACCTCCTTTTTTAGGGCGTAATACTTTTTCACTTTTTTTATATGTGCTTATTTTAACATATTGTAATAATTGATTTTTTTGATAGCCTTACCCAAATACTCAAGATCCATTTCTTAATTTTGCAGTGGCGATCTCGCCCTTGCTCAACCAAGGAGGCCATCTCATGAAATGTGACCGCCGAAGATTTTTGAAACTGACTGCCTCGTCGGCAGCGTATCTCTCCCTAGCTCAAATCGGGGTCAGCCTGACACCGATCAAAAGTTACGCTGCGGGACTGAAAATTGACGGAGCAAAGGAAATTCTGACTGTCTGTCCATTTTGTTCCGTGAGTTGTTTCGCTATCGGCTACGTAAAGGACGGAAAATTGGTCAGTGTCGAGGGCGACCCGGACTACCCCATCAACGAAGGCTCTCTTTGCGCCAAGGGTGCGGCCATGTTCACCATGACTACATCCCATCACAGGGTCCAAAAACCCATGTATCGAGCACCTTTCAGTGACAAATGGGAAGAAAAAAGCTGGGACTGGATGATCGAGCGCATTGCCCGCAAGGTCAAAGAGACTCGCGATAAGGAATTTGTCTCCAAAAATGAAGCGGGCCAGCAAGTCAATCGCCTGGAGTCCATGTTCCTGATGGGAACATCCCACGCCAGCAACGAGGAATGTGCGCTGACGCACCAATTTGCCAGAGGGCTCGGCGTGGTCCACATGGACCACCAGGCTCGCGTATGCCACAGTTCCACCGTGGCTGCTCTGGGAGAAAGTTTCGGCCGGGGTGCCATGACCAATCACTGGATCGACATCAAGAATGCCGACTCCATTCTGATCATGGGGAGCAATGCTGCGGAGCATCACCCGATTTCTTTCAAGTGGGTCCTCCGAGCCAAAGACAAAGGGGCCACTGTCATGCATGTGGACCCGAAATTCTCACGGACCTCGGCCCGCTCGAACTTTCATGTCCCCCTTCGTTCCGGCACGGACATCGCCTTCCTGGGTGGGATGATCAAACATATCATCGACAACGAAAAATACTTCAAGGATTACGTGGTCGAATACACGAATGCTTCACTCATCGTGGGCAAGGACTTCGATTTCAAGGATGGTCTGTTCTCTGGCTTCGACCCCAAAACTCGTTCCTATGACAAAAGCAAGTGGAACCTAGAGCTTGATTCCCAAGGCATCCCCAAACGCGATAAATCGCTTCAGAACCCACGTTGCGTCTTCCAGTTGCTCAAAAAACATTACTCCCGCTATTCCCTGGACAAAGTTGCTGCAACCACAGGTGTGCCAGAAGAGACTCTGCTCCGGGTATACAAGACCTATACCGCCACCGGGACAGCGACCAAGGCCGGAACAATCCTCTACGCACTTGGTTGGACCCAGCATACCGTGGGCGTGCAGAACATCCGTACTTCCGGCATCATTCAGCTCTTGCTGGGCAACATAGGCATTGCCGGGGGCGGTATTAATGCCCTTCGTGGCGAACCCAACGTCCAAGGGTCCACCGACCATGCTCTACTTTACCACATCCTTCCCGGCTACATGGCCATGCCGTGTGGGGACTGGGACACCTACGACACATATAATAAAGCCAACACGCCGATCAGCAACGATCCGGAGTCCGCCAACTGGTGGCAACACAAGCCTCAGTATTTCGCCTCCCTGCTCAAAGGATGGTTCGGAGAGAACGCAACCAAAGCCAATGGTTTCTGCTATGAACTTCTCCCCAAGGTGGACAAGGGAGGTGACTATTCCTACCTGTTCATGTTTGACCGCATGTACCAAGGGAAAATGACAGGCGGTTTCTTCATGGGACTCAATCCCATGAACAGCGTCCCCAACACCAACAAAATCCGCAAGGCCATGGATAACCTCGACTGGGTTGTCTGTGCCGAGCTGCATAATTCGGAGACTACCGACAACTGGCATCGCCCCGGTGTCGATCCCAAGGATGTCAAGACCGAGTTCTTCCTGCTGCCTTCTGCCCACCGTCTGGAAAAAAGCGGCTCCGTGACCAACTCCGGTCGCTGGCTCCTGTGGCACGGCCAAGCTGTTCCTCCTCAGTATGAGGCCCGCCCATTCGGGGAAATGTACATCCCGATCATGAACAAGGTGCGCGAACTCTATGCCAGGGAAAGCGGTACCTTTCCTGATCCGATACTCAAGCTTGACTGGCCGGAACGTTATGATCCTGAAGATTTGTGCCAACGTATCAATGGCCGATTTACCCATGACACAGTCGTCAAAGGCAAAAAATACTCCAAAGGACAGCAGGTTCCATCCTTCGCCTCCCTGGCGGATGACGGCTCAACATCCAGTTTGAACTGGCTCTACTGTGGAAGCTGGACCGAAGAGGGAGGGAACAAATGTCTGCGCCGTGACCCGAAACAGACCCCGATGCAGAAAAAAATCGGTCTCTATCCCAACTGGTCATGGTGCTGGCCGGTCAACCGCCGCATTCTCTACAATCGTGCTTCCGTGGACCTTGAAGGGAATCCGTTCAACCCGGAAAAAGCTGTTATCGCATGGAAAGATGGCAAATGGGTTGGAGACGTACCCGACGGCGGATGGCCGCCAATGGCAACGGGCAAAGGAAAATATCCCTTCATCATGCATCAGCACGGCTTGGGGCACCTCTTTGGGCCCGGCAGACAGGATGGTCCATTCCCGGAACATTACGAACCTGTGGAGACACCAGTAAAGAGCAATTTGTTCTCCAAGCAGCTTAACAGCCCTGTCTACAAGTTCACATCAAGCGCGCCGGATCTTCTCGCCAAACCAGCGGACCCGAAGTTCCCCATTGTACTCACTACCTACAGCCTCACCGAACACTGGTGTGGCGGTGGTGAAACCCGCAATGTCCCCAACCTGCTCGAAGCCGAGCCACAGCTCTACGTGGAAATGAGCCCGGAACTGGCAGAGGAAAAGGACATCAAGAATGGGGAGGTTATCATTGTCGAGAGTATCCGAGGTAAGGTTGAAGCCGTTGCCATGGTCACTGTCCGCATGCGCCCGTTAAAGGTTCACGGTCGAATCATCCATGAAATAGGTATGCCCTACTGCTTTGGCTGGACCACTCCGGGAAGCGGCGACTCCACTAACAGGCTGACACCTTCAGTGGGTGATCCCAACACGACCATTCCGGAATACAAGGCGAGTTGCGTGAATATTCGCAAGGCGAAAAAAACCACAGAGCTGGCCACCCCATAAGATAAGGAGAACATCATGTCCAAAACAATACTGATAGACACCTCTCGCTGCACGGCATGTCGCGGGTGTCAGATAGCATGCAAGGAATGGCATGAACTGCCAGCCAACAAAACCTACCAAGTCGGCTGGGGAAGCCATCAAAATCCGCAAGACCTGAACCCCAACAACTATAAACTCGTGCGTTTCAGTGAACACCTCGACAACGGCGTGGTCCGCTGGAACTTCTTCCCCGATCAATGCCGCCATTGTGACATCGCACCATGCAAAGAAACCGGTGATATGTATATTGAGGAAGCCATCGTCCAGGATGAGCAGACTGGAGCCATTGTCTACACTGCCAATACCAAGGGATTCACCAAGGAACAGTTTGAGGAAATTCGGGAATCGTGCCCATATAATATCCCCAGACGCCATGAAGAAACCGGGATAATGGCCAAGTGTACCATGTGCAATGACCGCATCCATAGTGGGATGCCGCCGGTTTGCGTCAAGTCCTGCCCGACAGGAGCCATGCAGTTTGGCGACCGGGAAGAAATGCTCAAACTCGCCGAATCTCGCCTGGCCACACTCAAAAAGGAATGGCCCGACGCCATGCTGGCTGATCCTGATTCAGTCAACGTCATCTACCTGCTGATAGACACAGCTGAGAATTATCACAAATATGCCGTGGCACAGGCTGAGATGACTCCCATGTCCAAACAACAATTCCTGGCTACCCTGGCACGCCCCTTCAAGGCAATGAAAGGCTAAAACCTCAACTCATCCCAGGCGGGACACCTTCCGTATGGTGTCCCGCCCATAAAGGTGCGGAGCAATCATATGGAAACGACATCCCCCATGAAGCAAATTCAATCCACGCTTGAAACCGTCAGGACGCGTGATTCTGCCTACAGTGAAATGACAAACCACTTTGCATTACTCTTTGAAGAAAAAGAAAAAGTGCGCAATGAACTGCTCGCAACAACTCTCCAGACGCTTGATATTGGTGATACGGATATGCGGGAAGGAATCCATCTATTGAAGAAGCGCACTCTCAGCCCTTGGACTGATGCGTTCAAATATGCGGCGAACAGACTGTTACCCGTTCTGGCTGAAGTTCTCCAACAGGAGAAGGAGACTGATAAAAAAATACAAGCCCATCTCATGGACACACAAAACATCCTCAAACTCACCCAGGCAAGAGTGAACGATTCCATGAAGGAATTCGAGAACACCGCCGAAGAATTGAGCATCCCTTCTTCTATTCTTTCTTATTATATCGAAAGCATTTCTTCTCCTGTTTTTTGTGCCGTTGTCTCCTCTTTGCAGAAATCCCTTTCCACCCAAACGTGGGAATACGGCCACTGTCCCGTCTGCGACTCCTCCCCAACCATTTCACAACTCAGCCCGAATACCTCATCATCCGAATACTTGGTTGGTGGTGGTGGGAAAAAATACCTGCACTGCTCTCTCTGTGGTCACGATTGGCATTACAAACGAAACGCCTGCGCAGCCTGTGGCAACGAAGACAGCGAAACCCGTGAAATCCTTTCTCCAGACGAAATGAAACGCGAACGGATTGAAGTCTGTCATAAATGCGACAGGTATATGCTCACTATCGACATGCGCGAATGTGCATCTCTCCCACACCTCGACACACTTCAAATGGGACTCATTCATCTGGACATTATTGCACAGGAAAGGGCGTTAACTCCCATAGCACAGACCCTCTGGAATACCATCAGATAGGCACCCCAATGACGCATTCCCCTCTTCGCATTCCGACCATCAATCCAAGTTCAGCCAGCAGCTCGATTCCCACAGGCGCGACAGGGTACCCCGAATGTACGCGCACTTTCCAACGTCTGACCCAAGGAAAATTTATCCCTCAAGAGGATACGATAGCAGTCGAGGCCGACCTGACCATCCAACTTGGTAATCAACCGGAAATAACTCTAGCCAGAACCCCTGGCGATGACTTGAACCTGATCATGGGCCACCTTTTCTGCAACTCCTTGCTTGAGACAGTTGAGGGAGTGGCCAACATCGACTTTTGTCATCAAGCCCCCTCTCATGCAACAGTGTCACTCGATGGCAGTATCCCAATCCATAGTCTTTTCAAACAACGCCCTCCTTTCCGTATCCACCCGCAACACTTGTTTGAACTCAAAAATGAATTTGAACACCAGCAGAATCTCTTCAAGCATACCGGCTCCAATCATGCAGCTGCACTCTTTTCGATCACAGGCCATCTGCTTGCTTTTGGAGAGGATGTCGGCAGACACAACGCCTTTGACAAAGCCATTGGTCGAGCCTTGATCGAAGGAACCTTGGGACAGGTAGGCATCGCCATGCTTTCCTCTCGAATCGCCAGGGAGCTTGCCGCCAAAGCTGTACGAGCAAATATTCCTGTCCTGTGCGGCTTTTCAGCAGCAACAAGTTCAGGCGTCAACTGCGCAGAAGAAAATAATATTACCCTTGTCGGCAGACTCAGGAGCAACTCTTTTAATATATATGCCAATGCATGGCGCATTCAAGATGATTGACCGATGAGCATTGTGTTCTCAGGAAGAAGACATATTGAACGAATGTGCCCCCGCGCTCTTCCACACTCCGAAGCGCCTCCTGATGGATCCCACCTCAACAGGTTGGAAACAGACCCGTTCATTCCGACTTCCAAAAATCTTTCTTTATCTCCACTCATAACTCTATAGGGTTATTCCTGCTGACCAGACCATATTCGAGTGAAAATGAGAGTTCTTCATTAGGAAAAGGAATGCAGAAATATAAGATAGTCCCCTGCCAACTCCTACTCTCTATTCCCGCCTTTGATTTTTTCCAATAGAAGACTCCATCCCTGAGACGAGATCTTCCCTTCACCACAAAAAGCGCCTGCCACTCATAAGAGTGACAGGCGCTTTTGCTAATAAAGGGAAGAACTAAAAACTACCAACGAGGGCGTTCTTCGCGGGGCTTGGCAACGTTCACTTTGATGTTGCGGCCACCAAGGTCTTTTCCGTCAAGGGCATCAACAGCGTCACCTGCGCCATTGTCATCCATCTCGACAAAACCAAAACCACGAGGACGGCCGGTTTCACGATCCTCGATGAGTTTCACAGAAAGCACTTCACCAAATTCAGCAAAAGCTGCGCGAACTTCATCTTCAGTAGTGCTCCAAGACAGATTGCCGACATAAAGATTCTTAGACATTCAAATTCTCCAAAAAGTGATAATGTATAGCGCCTATGCGCCAAAAAAAGGGAGCCGTGTGTACAAGATGCACGCACGGCTCCTTCGATAGACTTGTTTCAATTCAAACCAGTGCAGGTCACAATTCGACCGCACCTCCACGGGCGCGACTGGTGTTGAAGAAATCAATCCGTCACTTTTCAAATAAAGTCAAGTCCTATTGACTTAACGGAAGATCCCTGGCTGAGGGGAAAATATATCTTTGAGTTGTAAAAATATGACGAACAAGGGACTTTCATACGTGTAACAGCTTCACAGCGACTTCGGGTACACCCTGTCAGGGGCAATTCTGTTCACGACCAAGGCCACGAAAAGCAGGCATGCGGCACCTGTCGCGACCGGGAACAAAGCATACATATATCCAAGCTTGTGAATGCCGGGCCCGCCAATGACGGCGATCAAAGCAGTCGCCCCTCCTGGTGGGTGCAAGGTATCAGTCATTTGCATGAGAGCTATTGCCGTAGCGACTGCCAGCGGTGCTGCGAGCCATATCTCTCCCAGAAAAAGCTGAAATGCGGCAACACCAACCAAAGCAGAAAGACAGTGGCCTCCCATCAAATTCCTAGGTTGAGCGAGCGGACTGTCGATTGCCGCGTATATGAGCACGGCTGACGCGCCAAAGGAACCAATGACTAACGTCAGACCAAGCCCTTCCAATGCAAATCGGGAAACCAAGGAGACAAGAGCGATGCCGAGAAATGCTCCCAACCACGACCAGAAAATCTGAGTTTTTGGAGTACGACTTTGCCCTTTCAGAAAATTGTAAACGTTCATGAGACCTCCATACGAGTATACAATCGTTCAAGGTTGGCACGCTCTTCTTTTACTCTCCATGACTTAAGTCAACTTTGCAAAAATAATGAAATGATGGAACTTTTCTACTGAGACTGGTATGATTTACCTCACTATCAAAATAAAGGAGCAATCATGAGATTCCAAATAACGGACACCGTATCCTGGGTCGGAAAAATAGATTGGGAATTACAAAAATTCCACGGTGAAGAGTATTCCACTTTCAAAGGATCATCCTATAACTCATATCTTATTCAGGACGAAAAAACGGTTCTGATAGATACTGTCTATGGTCCATTTGGAAAAGAGTTTATCGAAAACCTGGAGAATGAAATCGATCTTGGCAGTATCGACTACGTGATTGCCAATCATGCAGAGGTCGACCATAGCGGGGCACTTCCTGAACTGATGCGCCGGATCCCCAATGTCCCGATCTATTGCACTCAACAAGCCACCAAATCCCTGAAGGGATACTACCATCAAGACTGGAACTTCCAGGTAGTCAAAACTGGTGACACGCTCTCTCTTGGCGAAAGAACATTGAATTTCATCTCGGCACCGATGCTTCACTGGCCAGACTCCATGTTCACCTATCTGGACAAGGAAAACATGCTCTTCAGTAATGATGCCTTTGGGCATCACCTTGCTTCAGACACGATGTTCAATGATCTGGTCGATCAGGACGAACTCTTCAAAGAGTGCATCAAATATTACGCGAACATACTGACTCCATTCAGCAAGATGGTTACGAAAAAAATTAATGAGATTGTGGGATTCGGACTTCCTGTTGACTTTATATTACCCAGCCATGGAGTAATATGGCGTGACGATCCATTGCAAATTGTGCACAAATATCTGGAATGGGCTGATGACTACCAAGAAAATCAGATCACGATCATTTACGATACCATGTGGAACAGCACGCGAGACATGGCGGAAGCCATAGCACGAGGCATCCGCTCAGTCTGCCCAGACGGAGTCATAAAAATCCTTCATACAGGACAACGAGATAAAAATGACATCATCACTGAAGTATTCCGCTCAAAATTGGTGGTGGCTGGCTGCTCCACCATCAACAAGGGAATCCTTTCAAGCATGGCGGGCATTCTCGAAATGATCCATGGACTGGGTTTCAAAGGAAAAAAAGGGGCGGCATTCGGTTCCTATGGCTGGTCAGGAGAGAGCACAGATATTTTGACCAAATCCCTGGGAAATGCCGGATTTGAAATGATTGGCGAAGGCATCAAGGCAACTTGGAAGCCTGACCAGGAAGCAATCAGGAAGTGTGAGGCTTACGGCAGACAACTTGGCAAGGAAGTATAAATATTCCTTCAAAATTGAAGAGTATTCCTGAAAAGGGGAAAAAGGTATCGTCTCTTTCTTAAAAAACGAACGTTTTTTTGACATTGAGCCTCACATGCCAGGCTAGTATGCCCGGCCTGTGAGGCTCTCATATCTCGAAAAACATCATTTCCCTTCTATTCCCAGTCCAGTAGCCTTTGCTGCCCTTGCAACCCTCTTATGTGTGTGACATCCTGGGCCACTTCCAGGCATCCGGCATATTCGCCATCTCTTTGTCGGATCGCATAAAAACGGATGTGAATGAAACTCCCCTTCATTTCAATCCAGAATTCAGCCATATCCCGCTCTCCTGAACGGAATTTTTCCAATATTTTTTCAACCATATACACGCTTTGAGAAGGATGACATCTCGAAACCTCACGACCAAGGATACCTTCGCTGCGGGGAAAGATACGATGCTCTGTCTGAGAAAAATACGCCACCCGATCTTGTGCATCGACAAAAGAAAGATCAATGGGGAGCGACTGCAAAATGGCGTCAACCACTTCCGGGCGCAATTTTCCGGCACTGAGATAAACGAGGTCTTCTCCTCCCTGAGGAGGCGTCCCTGTGTCATATTCCTCAGCCTTCCATTCGTCGCCTGGAGTGACCCAGGCAAAACCGATCTCTTCTTCCCCTCGGCGAACTCTTGCCCAATCCTCCTCCGAAAAGGTCTCATATGCCATGGGAAACAGGATCTGTTCTTCCTTGTAAACAAGATCACGTATAGCGATAGTCAGTTCGGTAATCAGAGAAACCGAGACATCCCGGTCCCCATCATTCAGTGCCCCAAGCACCTGTTTAAAAAGCCCTCTGATATCATCATGGATGGCCCACATGACCTGTGGAGGAGCCGTCAGTCCGTAGGATTCCATCAATGGAAAGAGTTGATTCTCCTTGCGCTCATAGTGACGGATGAGAGCGGAAAGGTCTTCCACCGCCAGAATCACCCCACTTCGTGCAGCGGAAAACGTCAAATCATCAGACATGCGCTCTGCTGCATTGTGCAGATGTGCGGCTCTGCTCTCTGCCTCCCGGTTTTCTGCCTGCAGAGTATGAAGAGGATGCCCCGGCATCATTTCAGGGATACCCGAACTCAGGGAAGAATCAAACAACTCCACATGTAGATTACACAATTTCTTGATCTCAGCCTCATCAATGCCGTCGGCGACCAAAGCCTGTTCCATAGCCCCGACCTCAACAGGAGAAACATCTTTCAAAATGTCATGGAATTCAGACCGAACAGCATCCAGGCTCTCCCCCTGATGGATTCGCGTCACAATATCCTTGAACGCCTTGATACGCTCCTCCCGAGTCAAACGAAGCTCCCCCCTTTCTCGGCCTCCAGGATTCACCACGACGACAGAATCGTTACTATGCAGATAAATTTGCCCGACAATTCCCAGCAGAAGCTCATCGGGAGCAAGGCCGCCCAAGAAAGCAGCCTGCGAAATAGATGTCACTTTCGCTAGAGTTTTGCGCAAAATAGGACTTTTCAATTGACTGAATTGAGGAGATTGCTCCGTGAGAAAATCAAGTAGAAAGGGATACGTATCAAGCAGGCCACCAATTTTTGTTTTCAGGGATACTTCCACGGTTATACCTCTCATGGGTTACAAAGTGCTCTCTATGACTGACATCATTACTCTACCATACAAAAACAATCGACCACGGAAAAGGTTCTAGATTCCCTGTCTCTCCCATACAATTCCAATGAGACTATTTAAAGGATGAAGATCGAAGCGAGAAAAGAGGGAATCATCAAGACACAGACTTTTTCCCTTCTCAAGCCCTGACCTGACAATGTACAATAGGATTCTCCCTACACACTATCAAGGCTCTCTGTACAAACGGGAACAGCCTGCCCATGTCATCCGACATTGCTTGATATGAACACAAACCTCACGAAAAATCTGGACACCTTAACAAGCCCACGGTAGGCATATTTGATACGAAATATGTGGAATGAACTTTATGAAGTACTGTGCACAAAGGTCTGACCACAGCAACCGTGGCCCAATAAAAGGGACACCAGCATAACTCGATTTCAAGGAATAGGCGTGTCTGAGATTAGCAATTGATAATATCCATACCATGGAGTAACGTGTTGCCTCAGTATGCGACAGAGAATGGCGCAAAGATTATTTTGGCTCCCGCATCATGGGCAGAATTCGCTCATGTGCGCAGTCTCATCACTCAAAAAAGAATCAATAGATAAAAAAAAGCCTAATGCCCAACAATACCCTTGAGGCGCGTCAGGGACATTGCATGGGAGTATCCCTGCAATGTTTTTTTCTCATCCTCATTCTGTCCCTTTTCCTGCCGCTTGCCAACGCGGCCCATGCCCAGGCTCCCCAACCGTTCACACGTCAACTCGTGGTGGACAAGGCTCTCCAACTGAGCCAATCGCCCTTTATCCCCTCACAAAAGAAAGTACCAGACTCACTTCTGAAGCTCGATTACGATGCTTGGCGGGACATTCGGTACATTCCGGAAAAGGCACTATGGCGTCAGGAAGAACTGCCTTTTCAGCTTCAGTTTTTTCACCCTGGTATGTTTTATGACCAATTAGTGAATATCAACATAGTCGATAATGGAGTCACCACACCGCTCCCCTTTGATACCAGCGCTTTTGACTATGGAAGTAATCATACTCTGCCGGAACAGATACCGTCAGACTTCGGTTTTGCAGGGTTTCGTGTACATGGTCCGATTAACACTCCGTCCTATTTCGACGAAATAGCTGTCTTTTTGGGAGCCAGCTATTTCCGGGCCGTGGCCAAAGGCCAGGTCTACGGAATCTCAGCGCGCGGGCTGGCCATAGATACGGCCCTCCCCAAGGGAGAGGAATTCCCGACTTTCCGCGAATTCTGGATAGAAAAACCCGCCCGCAATAGCGCAAGTCTGACGATCCACGCCTTGTTGGATAGCCAGAGCCTGACCGGAGCTTATACCTTCGTGATCCGTGGTGGTAAAACAACGACCATGGATGTGACTTCCACTTTGTTCTTACGGGTGCCAGTGCAAAAAATCGGCATAGGCCCACTGACCAGCATGTTCCTGTTCGGTGAAAATACCAGTCCTCGGGAATTGGACGATTTCCGTCCTGAAGTGCATGATTCGGACGGACTGCTGATCAAGAATGAATCGGGTGAATGGTTTTGGCGACCTTTGACCAACCCGAAAGCTCTTGAGGTCAACATTTTCAAATCCGACAATGTTAAAGGATTTGGCCTCCTGCAACGCGACCATGACTTTGCCAATTATCAAGACCTTGAGGCCCGTTCCGAAAAACGTCCCTCCCTCTGGGTGGAACCACACGGCAAATGGGGACGAGGCCATGTGGAATTGGTCAGCATCCCATCAGAGCAGGAAATCCATGACAATATAGTGGCTTATTGGGTTCCTGAAGACACTCTCGCGCTCAAGACCCCACAGACATATGAGTATACCCTCCGCTGGTACGCCGGGAGATTCACCCACCCACCTCTGGGCTATGTGCTTGCGACTCGAACCGGAGCCGCCGAGGGAGGTGGGCGCAGATATATCATCGATTTTTCAGGGAAAGCACTGAGTATTCTTACGCCTCCGGCAAATGTCGAGGGAGTCATCACTTGCGGAGAAGGAGCCTCTGTGGTTGAACAACATCTGGAAAAGAATCGCTACACTGGAGGATGGCGCCTTTCCTTTGTTGTGCGATCCGACAAGGAGCCTTCTGCCATTGAGAGAGTTCTGCCCACACGCCAGGCACCAATTGATCTGCGTGTTTTTCTCCGCCTTGATGAAACAACTCTGACAGAAACCTGGAACTATGCCTACCAGCCCTGATACCGGCACAGCAAAGAGTTCTTCCTGCCGTGAACAGACGGCCCGTCGCCTCCTCATTTACCTGGAGAGGTTCCCCATGAGCACGGAAGACCGCCTGGAGTTGGCGCTGGAGGTTTTGCGAAGCCTTCCAGTGGACTCCACCCCGGACCAGGCTCTGGCCGCATTGTGGCCCAGGTTGCCACAGGTTGCTCCTGATGCTTTCCCTCCGGCATATCCCTGTATTAAGCGGGGCCATATGCCCAGCCAATATCTCGGCCGCCCCCGCACTGGCTTCATCGGCTTTGCCGCTCGCTGGGGATGGCTGCTTTTCATCATCATGCTCCTTGGACTGACCCTTTTACTCAACAATATGCCGTGAGTATGACTCTGAACCATGAAAAGAAGAGAACCTGGCGAGGATCGGCCAGAAAACGCCGACTTGTTCTCGGTCTGCTTATCCTGATCCCATCAGCATTCTCCAGTTCTTATGTTGCCTCAGTCCTGCCACATAAGGGTGGAACCCCGCTGGAACTGGCTATTGTGATTGTTTATTCAATTCTTTTCGCCTGGATTTCAGTGGGATTCTGGACAGCTGTTATGGGCTGCTTCACCCTGTTACGTCGCTATGACCGGTTTGCCGTCAGTCACGCCCTTTCCACGTCAGAACTCAAGCCCTCCACTGTTCGCACAGCAGTCTTATTTCCCATTTGCAACGAGGATACCCCCCGTGTAATGGCCGGGATCAAGAGCACATATCTCTCACTTCAAAAGATGGACGGGGGTGAAAATTTTGATATCCACATCCTGAGCGATTCACAGGGGGCGGACAAATGGATGGAGGAAGAGGCGGCTTGGGTCGACCTGGTGGAAGAGCTTGGAGCACAAGGGCACATATTCTATCGACACAGAAAGGTGAACCTGAAACGTAAAAGTGGCAATGTCGCAGAGTTTTGCCGCCGTCATGGTCAACTATACACTTACATGGCGGTATTCGACGCTGACAGCGTCATGAGTGGACAGTCGCTCAAAGGTATGGTTCGCATAATGGAGCTGAATGAACGAATCGGCATTCTGCAAACCGCTCCGGCCTGTTTCGGGCGCAATACCCTGCTCGGACGATTGCAACAATTCGCCAACAGGGTTTACGGTCCCATGTTTGCGGCAGGACTCCACTTCTGGCAATTGGGGGACGCTCAATACTGGGGACATAACGCCCTCATTCGCATCGAACCATTCATGCGCCATTGTGGCCTCCCCAGACTTCCCGGAAAGCCTCCCAAGGGAGGCGACATTCTCAGCCATGATTTCGTGGAGGCAGCACTCATGCGCCGAGCTGGATGGGGAGTATGGTTGGCTTTCGATCTCCAGGGCAGCTGGGAAGAATGTCCACCCAACCTTCTGTCGGAGCTGAAAAGAGACCGTCGCTGGTGCCAGGGAAACTTACAACATTTACGGCTGCTGTTCACCGAAGGACTGTTCCCGGCACACCGCATTCTCTTTCTCAATGGTGCCATGAGTTACGCTTCGGCTCTGCTCTGGTTTCTGTTTCTCATGCTTTCTTCAGCCGAAGCAGTTGTCGAAGCCATTGTCGGTCCTGTCTACTTTTCAACAGGCAAAACACTCTTTCCCAATTGGCCTGTATGGCAACCGTCGTGGGCCATGATCCTGTTAGCCACAACCGGTGTGCTCCTCTTTCTGCCAAAGGTTCTCAGTTTTCTCTTGCTCATCTTCAAGACCCGTCAGGCTCAACTGTTCGGAGGAGTGTTCCGCCTCCTTATCAGTATACTCCTGGAAGTTGTCTTTTCAGCGCTTTTGGCACCTATTCGCATGTTGTTTCATAGTAAATTCGTTTGCATGATCCTCTTGGGGAAAAAAATCGGATGGGGCACGCAGCAGCGGGACGACAAAAAAACTCCCTGGCTTGACGCACTTCGTTTCCATGGTGGGGGCACTTTCTTCGGTCTTCTCTGGGGAGGCATTGTCTGGCTCTACTCACCTGAATTTTTCTGGTGGATAAGCCCCATTGTCATTCCCATAGTCCTCTCTGTGCCGCTTTCCGTCATAACAAGTCGACGAGACCTGGGACAATGGCTGCGGAAAAAACGTTTATTGCTCATCCCCGAAGAAACTGAGCCTGCCCCAGAAATCATTCAGGTCAGCCGCTTCACCCAAGAAATGGAAGAAGCACCTGTCTTTCTCGACCTCCCACGTGAAGCAGGATTCCTTCGAGCCATCATCGACCCGCGAATCAACGCTTTGCGCCGCTCCCTACTGACCCGTCATACTCGACAAGTCGGTCCGGCGGAAATTTCTCGCCGGAATCAACTAACCCAAAAAGTCTTGCAACACGGACCGAGTATTCTTACTCCGGCACAACAACTCATCCTTTTGCGTGACCCTGACTCCCTCCTTCAACTCCACCAATACGCCTGGGCGCTCGATAAACATGTTTTTCAAGAACGCTGGTTAAGGAACTCAGCACGTTCAAGACCATAAATAGACATGAGTGGGGTCAGCGGGGCCAGGAGGGAAACAAGCATTTCACCATGACCCCACCCCAAAAAACACAACTTGGATATCTCAACAGTCAGCTTCTCTGGTTTTTATTTACAAGTAAACCTGCATAAGCTAACCGTAATCACCGCTTATGGGGTTAGCGTGCAGTGTCTAACAAGACGCATACGTATTAGATGCGATGTGGCATCATCCGATCAGTTCGTCGTGAAATTCTTGCCAAGGATATGCTCCACTGTAATTTTATCAAAAAAACGCCTCTCTATAAATTTACTTGCAAATGTCTCATTTCAGGTGTCTTAAGCACCTCGACTGTTCCTCTCTGTAGCTTTTTTGGGGGAAAGAATACCATGAACAGACAATCAGTTCGCCATTTAACAACCTCCGCAGTATGAATGAATGGTGTGTAATTCGATGAACTTTTCTTTTCGTCCACTTTATGTGTTGATCTATGCCCTTGCCATGCTCTCTCTTTTGGGCCTCCCCTGCTCTGCTGCCAGCAAAATAATGATTAATGAAGTCTTTGTGGACGGTTCCTCCAACTACCCGGACTGGATTGAATTATTCAATGCCGGAGATACTTCATCCTCCTTGGGCGGGTACCGTCTCTCGGACGACCTGGACGATACGGGATGGGCCATTCCCGAAACATTCTCGATTGCTCCCGGTCAATACAAAGTTTTCATATGTGACAAACGAAATGCATATGACCATACCAACTTCAGGTTGAAAAGTATCGCAGGCCAAGTGTATCTCCTGACCCCCTCTGGAGAGCTTGCAGATCAAATCGAATATGACAGCCTTCCACGCTTTTCATCCATAGGGCGCTATCCTGATGGGAAACCTCAATGGTTCGTCCATTCCACTCCAACAATGGAAAGCAAAAACACACAAAGCCGAACACCTGTTGCTCACACTGGTACAGCTGACTCTCTCCATATCTCACATACCAGCGGTCTCTATGACAAACCATTTATGCTAACCATGCAGCCTCCCCCCGGAACCAAGGTTCGTTATACTTTGGACGGAAGTATCCCCACCATGGAATCCAGGCTCTACGCCAATGCTCTAAAAATTGATTCCACAACCATAATCCGTATAGCCGTCATCACGTCGGATCACACTCTCAGCACGCCTGAAACTCGATCCTACTTCATAGGTGAATCCACCGAACTTCCGCTCATATCTCTCGTCACTGACCCAAAGAACCTGTGGGATCCTGAAATTGGTATCTACGCAGAGGGAGATTCCGTAACCGAAGCTGGAACACAATCACACAATTGGCAGCGCAAATGGCGGCGTCCTGTTCACATCGACTTCATGACCAAGACAGAACAGTGGAGTATTGACGGGAATTGCCGAATTTTCGGCGGAGCTTCACGAGGGAGGCCACAAAAGTCCTTCGCAGTCTATGCAGATGACAAAAACACCCCATATGGCATTGAGCACCGCCTTTTTCCTGATACAGACCGAGAACGATATGCAGGATTCATACTACGCAATGGAGGAGATGCCTGGCTGCGAACTCAATTCAGAGATGCTTTTCAGCAAGCCTTAATTCAGGACCGAGCAGAGGTCGAATCCATGCGATATCGTCCGGTTCTTGTTTTTATCAATGGCACATACTGGGGAGTTTACGGATTGCGAGAAGCCATGATCAAAAAGAATCTGCTCGCCGGGCGAGACCTCCCTCTACAGCCGGTCAAAATCTTGAATAACAGGGGGATATCTTCAAAAAAAGGGCCTTTTTCCGACTTCAAGTCGGTTCCTGTCCAAGGTGAGTATCGCCCGTCCCTTCCCTCTTTGGACATAGATTCTTACCTTGATTATCTCGCAATAGAACTCTATTCTGGAAACATTGACTGGCCTGACGGCAACATCAAAGTCTGGCGTCCTCTCACCACCCCCAAGAGCACATGGAGGTGGATTCTTTATGATCTCGACAGAGGATTCAACGGAAAACGAGGAAAATCCGCACAGGAAGATCCCTTTGTAGAACTATTAAGAAGGCCTGGCCCTCGTGGACTGCATTTTTCAGACTTAATAAAAAATGACCTGTTTGTCCGGGATTTCTGCTCTCGACTTACTGTACATATACTCACGACATTCCGACCGGAGCGTGCTCTGTCAATTCTTAATCGCATGGTGCGAATGCTCAGGCCTGAAATGGAACGGCATTGGGAAAGATGGCATTGGTCCTGGCAACTCGACAGGCTCTTCATGAATATGGATAGATGGGAAGAGTATCTGGCAACTCTCCGTCAATTCTGTGAGCAACGCCCCTCTGCCATGATGAGAATCATGGATAAACATTTTAAGACAGGAACACCACTCCCGACTTCCTTGACGATCATGAAGCAAGGGAAAGGTCGCATCATGGCTGAAGGGCTGGTTCTGCCAGATGGGAAACTGACAGGTTTAATTCCAGAAAACATCAAAATCCGAATTGAAGCCCAACCAGCACCGGGTTATATCTTTGCGGGTTGGGAAAACGCCCCACGCAGTACAGATCCCTATAAGATTCTTGAGGCGGGTACATCGGTAACAGATCGCGCCCTCTTTTCACCAATTGATAATGAAGAGTAATTTTTTATGACAGACACACTGACGTTCAATACCGGGAAAAAAAGGCTTGCAGGTTGCCTGATAGCCGCTTTATCTACCACCTCATCGGTAGTCATAAGCAAATCGATAACCCATAACAACCTGAGCCAATTGCAAAGTAGCCTCCCTATTGCATTGGCTGTCGGCCTCTGCCTGGGAATTCTCTATTATTATGCCATGGCGCAAATTCTGCCACGGCTGCATAGAGATCATCATGGAGAACTCTGGGCCGGACTCTCCTGGTTCAACCTTGCAACCATTAGTCTATGGGGAATCCTTCTGCCCTTGCCGACATACTACATCGATTTCGGTATAGGCTTTATCTTCACAGGGGGGTGTGCCCGCCTCATTGGTTCGGTGTATACCATTTTTGGGACGTCTCTTTCAAATCGTAAACGTTTTGCAAATACATTCGTCATGTTGGCTCTGACTATCATGCTTGTTATTTCAGTGGTCAAAGCCTCATTGGCTCTCTCCCTGGGACTGGTCGGCGCATTATCCATTGTTCGTTTCAGAACAGCCATCAAGGAACCTGAGGAACTTGCTTTTCTCTTCTTTACTGTAGCCATCGGACTCGGATTCGGTGCGGAAAAATTCGGCGTCACCCTTGCTGCATTCTGGGCTATCTGCGTTGGTTTTATTTTCTTTTGCAAAATCAGGACATCCAACACCATGGATAATGCCTACATGGTCACGATATATGGCCCTAAAGAGGGGTTACTGAATTCGGTTCACACATTCCTGGATGAACATAACCTGACCTATGAGTTCACTCGGCTTGAGACAAGTGACACCTCGAACCATGTCAGTTTCCTTGTCGAAATGAAAAACAGCAATGTCCTTAATATCCTCGGCCAAAAATTCCAGGACGACAACCCGCAAACCAACGTCTCCATCATTCAGGCTCGGAGCCTTTTTTGATGATCGACGCGACTGACGGGACGTCTTCCTACCGATACGAGCGCAAATTCACGATTCCACTGCCTGCCGTTCGTAACTTGGCCTCCATATTACGAACCAGCAGATTTGGATTTCGAGAAATATATTCAACTCGGTATGTCAATAATATCTATTATGATACACCATTATTCAAATTTTATGGCGAAAATATGGAAGGTCTTTCAGAACGAAAGAAAATTCGTATCCGCTGGTATGGTGCTTCAGAATTACCGAGTGCATGCCGATTCGAAATCAAACATAAAAAAGGGCTTGTCGGCTTCAAGGATGTAGTTCCCGCAACATGCGCCTTCAACAGTTCATGCGGGATGCCAAGTCTCATCAATGTCACTGTCCCGGACAAGTTCCTTCATGAAACTGTCGGCCTTTTCCCAACTTTGATGAATAGATATCAACGCCGATATTTTCTCTCGATGGATGGAAAGTTTCGGGCGACCATCGACTACGAACTCTCATACAGCCACCCAAGTACAGCCCACCGAGGCGGAATAGGGTACTTTGACAATGAAGCTGTCTTGGAACTGAAATACGATCATGAATTTGACATGGATGCAGCACAGGTTTCCAAAGAAATCCCTTTTTCTTTTTCCAAAAAATCGAAATATGTTACAGGGGTCAACATAGTCTATGGGTGTTAAGCTATGCGTGAAAAATAATCCTGGATGTACGATTCAGGTAATTCGAAGCAATATGGACACATGACGACGGCAGCATCAAAGCCGCACTTCTGGACATGCTGAGTCAATTCGATGCTCTCCCGGACGTCCATACCTCCAGTCCCAGCAAACAGCGTAAACCGTCCTTTTGCATACTCGGCAACAAAGGAAAATGTTGTTTTTTTAAAGCTCAAAAAAAATACCCTTGTCAAGCTTCTTCCTTTTCAAAGTGGCGATCCATTTTATGACCACCGCACAAGTATGATTTCATAAGTCTGGAAGACTGCTCTCAAAAATTTATCAGAATAATCCTTTAAAATCAAATAAATAACCCAAAACAGTCTCTAATCTGCCCGCTAAAATCATGCTGATTGCTTTGGACCTGGAACTCACATAAATTTCCGACTGAACACGCTCTGCCAACTCTGCATGACAGAGTCAAAAGACTCATTGCAATGTCACGGTCCTGAGAAAATAATGATTCATGATATCAAATATATACTACGGCTGGCAGCTTCAGTGCTGTTCGTTTTTCATCTTGTTCAAGCCTCCCCGTGGTATGAATCGACTTCTCTCCATCCATTAGGAAAAGTTTCTGGAGAAACCTTTCTCTTGGCTCCCTCTCTCCTTGAACAAGCCTTAAACCCCACCGATTTTACTTCAAAACCACACTTTGAATCCACTGATACCGTTTATGAAAAAGCTCTGAACCACGAGCAAACAGCAATCAATTTTGGCGGGACACTGCTCTGTTTTTCTTCCGAAGCCAACACCCGCTTCACCCAATATTTACGACTGGCCCCGATAACGAGCCGCGCACCTCCATATTCCAAGGTTTAAATAAGAGTTCCTGTTTTTTGCCACAAACCCATTTGTGGCGAACCTTATCTCCTTTTGAACAATGGAAGTTGTATGAAAAAGAATACTCCCGTCTTGTCTGATACCGAAGAAGTGCTAACTCAATCTCCTGAAATTGATTACGAACCCAAACCGCTTTCCCTGCGTAATCAAATCATCTGGACTGTAAAGATAACAGCCATAGCTGCTCTTTTCTTTGCCATCCTTTGGGTATGCGAGAGCTAACCACCTGACTTAATACCATCTACCAGGCACATTGACATGGCCTGATGTGACCGGGAGCCCCTCTCCCTCATCACATCAGGCCTTTCATTTTTTGCGAGGTCTGGATGAAAATGAATATTGCCAGCCAACACATCATAATTTATTGTTAATGAAGCAAAATGTATTCTGAGAATCTTCACAAGACTGAAAAGGTTGAACCGGAATGGGTATAGCTACTGATATTATTCTGCTCGTTGTTGTTGCTTTTTTCTGTGGCATGCTTGTTCAGAGATTAGGGCAACCCTTGATTCTGGGGTATATTCTGGCTGGTATTGTCCTCGGTCCTCATACCGGGGGATACACGGTTTCAGGAATCCATGAAATAGAACTCCTTGCCGAGATAGGCATAGCCTTATTGCTCTTTGCTCTCGGTTTGGAATTCTCCCTTAAGGACCTCAAACCGGTGAAGATGGTTGCGCTCCTGGGAACTCCTCTTCAAATGGTTCTCACGATTGGGCTAGGGTATGGCGCGGGGCAATTAATAGGATTGGACTGGAAAGCCTCTCTCTGGATGGGAGCTCTTGTTTCCCTCTCAAGCACGATGGTCATTCTCAAGACATTGATGAATCAGGGGTGGTTAGGCACGCTTTCCAGCAAAGTCATGATCGGAATGCTTATTGTTCAAGATCTGGCTGTGGTCCCCATGATGATTATCCTTCCACAGTTGAACGACCCTGTAGTGGGGCTACCGAATCTTGGCTTTGCCGCGATCAAAGCCGTGGGATTTCTTCTGGGAATGATCCTTTTGGGGACGCGGTTGCTTCCATGGCTCCTCGCCCACATCGCCCGAATCGGGTCAAGAGAACTCTTTTTACTGGGTATAGCGGCAATTGGCCTCGGTGTCGGCTATCTTACCTATCTTGCGGGACTTTCATTTGCCTTTGGCGCATTTGCTGCGGGAATGGTCTTAAGTGAATCTGATTATGGGCATCAGGCACTCAGTGACATCGTTCCCCTGCGGGATATTTTCGGCCTGTTGTTCTTTGCGACAGTTGGGATGCTCTTTGATCCGGCTTTTCTCTTGAATCATTTCAAGGAAGTCCTTTGGCTTCTCGCTGTCGTCTGTATCGGCAAAGGACTTATTTTTTCATCTGTTTCGCTTCTTTTTCGCTACAAAAATGTCGTCCCCCTTGCGATAGGTCTCGGGCTTTTTCAGGTTGGTGAATTTTCATTCGTCCTGGCCCGTCTCGGTGTTTCGACCGGCTCCATAGACAATGAACTCTATTCCCTCATACTGACTGTCGCTATCATATCCATGGCTTTGACTCCCCTTGTTTCAGGACTCACGGCCAAGATATACGCCCTTCGCAAACACTGGTTTCGCCATGAGAATCTAGAATCGACCAATATCCCGGAACAAGGATTACGAAATCATGTTGTTATTCTGGGAGGAGGACGCGTCGGGCTGCAAGTCGCACAAATACTTAATCGCATGGACATGAACCATGTTGTTGTCGAATTAGACCAAAGACGCTTTGAAAAAGCGAAAAAATCAGGAATTCCAGCTGTCTATGGTGACGCCGGACAAGAAATTGTCCTTGATGCCGCTGGTATAAAATCAGCATCACTCCTCGTCGTGACCGTTCCTGATCTCGTGACGACCCGATGCATTGTTCAGAGTGCCAGAAAAAACAACAAAAACCTTGAAATAATTGCCCGTTCATCCAACCACGATAACTTCCATGAGATGAAAGAATTGGGAGTTTCCGAGGCCGTACTGCCAGAACTGGAAGCAAGCCTGGAGATGGCTCGCCAATCCCTGCTGCGACTGAAAGTCTCCCCCATGGAAATCCAGCGCCACACCGACAATGTGCGTCAGGAACTGTATTCTGTCCTCTGTGATTCGAGTGACGACTATCGGGAACTGTGCCAATTACGAGGAGTCGAACAGCATTTCGATTTACAATGGGTCAAACTTTCAAGCGATAGCCCTCTGGCCAATCGGTCCATTGGGGAAAGCAACATACGAAAAAAAACAGGAGCTTCCGTTGTTGGGATAGTACGAGATGGCGACCTGAAAACAAATCCCGATGCTGATTATGTTCTACTGCCTGGAGATCAAATAGCCATAATCGGTGGAGATGAAGAAAGAAGAGCTTTTTTTCAAAAATCGGAACAGCAACAATACACATAACCACATAATCATCACAAGGTTAAAAACAGATCAAGAATGAGAACTCTGCACCAGGACAAAAGTGCATGGCCATCGTGTACCAGCTGCGTCTTGAACTCAATTCGAGTTTGAAAGAAAAACACTTCTGTTCTCGTTGAAAACAACGGGCTCAAAGACTATCATGACTCCATGCATGAATTCTCCTGGGCCATATATTTCGAATGAACCGAGAAGCACTTCACCGAGGGTGTCATGATTATCAACATTGTCGTAGGTATTCTTTCTTTTGTCGTAGGCCTCCTGATTGTCATCATATTTCGTAGAAACAAACAATCAAAGAGGACACGACACTCATTGAACCGATTTAATTTCGACAAGCAAAAAGAGTATGAAAAGGATGGCCGAAAATATCCCTTTTCATATTAATACCACACCTTAGGGAAAGACCTTCAAACCAATATCCAGTAGGAGAATCAAACTCCGGTACTTCCTTTTGGAGTTGTACATCTTAAATGGCAAAAGATCTTTTCCAGCCACCTCTCAACTGATAACGGCAAAGCTACGTCACAAGGTATCACACGATTTTCCCATGAAATAATTGAACGACCATCCTTCTTTACCAGGCACTCTTTCCAACTTATTTATTTGGACTATTCCTTTTTCACAACGAGGAAACAATTACTGTCCCTGTATCTCGATACCCAATGGGATGGGCTGTTAACCCTCCATTAACCCAACACTTTGGTATGGTATTATAAGTAAGCGTGGAAACCGGTCCAATCCGGAGCGACACACGCCAAAAATGAATATCAACGGAGCAGGAGTAACTATGTCTCAATATATCAAATTTACCTTTGTCGCCATCATGGCTTCATTGTGTGTCCTCACCGGGTGCGTCAATGATGCTGAGGTTCAGGCAGACAGCCACAAGGCACAACCACCAGAAGTGGAAGTCACCACAATCACAACCAGTGCATATCAAAATACGACGGAACTCCCTGGGCGTATTGTCGCCAGAAGAGTGGCACAGGTTCGTGCCCGCGTGGCAGGCATCATCCTGAGCCGTGATTTTGAGGAAGGAAGTGAGGTCAAGCAGGGACAGCCCTTATTCCATATCGATCCTGCCCAGTTTGTGGCCACACAAGCACAGGCTCAAGCTGAGCTTGCCAAGGCAGAAGCCAACATGGTTGACCTCGAAGCCATTGCGGAACGGTACAACCGATTGATCAAAACAAAGTCGATCAGCCAGCAGGAATATGATACGGCCGTCAACAATTACAGAGCAGCCAAGGCAAGCAAGACAGCAGCCGAAGCAGCGGTCAGAACAGCCACATTGAATCTGAGCTACGCCACAGTCAAAGCCCCCATCTCGGGTAGAATAGGCCGTGCGCTGGTGACCGAAGGGGCTTTGGTGGGAGAAGGCGAAGCAACTCACTTGGCGACAATCCAGCAGTTGAACCCCATCTACGCTGACATTAATCAACCGGTTTCAGAGTATCTCAAGCTCAAGGCCGCAATGAATGATGCTGTCAGCACTACGAAAAAGGCGGAAGTCACTCTTTCCCTTGAAGATATCGATTATTCAGTCAGTGGAAAGCTGCTGTTCTCGGACATTACGGTTGACCAGGAAACCAGCCAGGTCTCATTTCGGAGCGAATTTCCCAATCCAGACAGAATGCTGCTTCCAGGTATGTTCGTACGAATCAAGATCAATCTTGGTCAAAATACCCAGACCATTTTCATTCCTCAACGCGCAGTCCAACTTGGGTCTGATGGTGCAGCACGAGTCTTGATTGTTGATGAACAGAATACAGCACAACAACGAGTCGTGAAGACCGGCCTGATGCATGCTGGGAACTGGCAAATCCTGGAAGGCCTTCAGCCTGGCGAACGAATCATCGTCAACGGTGTAGACAAGGTCAAATCCGGCATGATCGTCACTCCGAAAAGTCAAGTTCCGTCCTCATCAAATTCAACCAATTCCAATAAAGTTCAATAAGATAGGCTAAACGGTATACAATCATGTCACGATTTTTCATAGAACGACCCAATTTTGCTTGGGTTATCGCAATTTTCATCACCATGGCGGGTATTTTAGCCATTCCAACAATGGCCATGGAAAAATACCCGCAGGTTGCCCCTCCCCAGATCAGCATTTCGGCGACATATCCCGGAGCTTCGGCAACAACCATGAACGACTCTGTTGTCAGTTTGATTGAAGAGGAACTCAACGGAGCGAAAGGACTGCTCTATTACGAGTCAACCAGTAGCTCCACAGGATCGGCCAGTATTTCCGTGACCTTCAAGCCGGGTACTGATCCTGATATGGCTCAAGTGGATGTACAGAATCGTATCAAAAAAGCTGAATCACGCCTGCCGCAAGAAGTCACAGACCAAGGCCTGGAAGTTGAACAGGCCAACTCGGGCTTCTTGATGGTTTACACCCTGAAGTACAAGGAAACTGGTGACAATGATGACCCGCAGCGTTTGGCGGATATCATGGCCAGAAATGTTAACAATGAAGTTCGACGTGTCGATGGTGTCGGCACACTCCAATTCTTTGCTTCAGAAAGCGCTATGCGCGTTTGGGTGGACCCACAAAAACTGCTCAGTTACGACCTGTCAATCACTGACGTCAACAATGCCATTGCCGCCCAGAATGTTCAGGTGCCTGCAGGCAGTTTCGGCGGACGTCCCGTTGCATCCGAACAGGAAATCATGGCGACTTTCACCGTTCAGGGCATGCTTGAAACACCTGAGGAATTCGGCAGAATTCTTCTGCGCGGTAATATAGGTGGTTCCAGTGTCCACTTATCCGACGTGGCACGAATTGAGATCGGCCCCGAGTCCTATAATATTGTCTCGCGGCTTGACGGCATCCCCACAGCAGCGGCTGCCGTGCAGCTGGCTCCCGGAGCCAATGCTCTGGATACTGTTCTTCGCGTCAGAGCCAGATTGGATGAGCTGAGCAAAACACTGCCAGAGGATGTGGAGTTCTCCATTCCGTTCGACTCCTCCAAATTCGTTGACGCGGCTATCGAGAAGGTTGTTCACACACTGATCGAAGCTGTTGTCCTCGTCTTTCTGGTCATGTTCCTCTTTCTGCAAAATTTCCGATATACCCTCATTCCTTCCATCGTTGTCCCTGTCTGCGTGCTGGGCACATTTGGAGTCATGTCGGTTTTAGGCTTTTCCATAAACATGATGACCATGTTCGGCATGGTCCTCGCCATCGGAATTCTCGTTGATGACGCTATTGTTGTCGTGGAAAATGTCGAACGGATCATGTCAACGGAAGGATTGCCTCCCAAGGAAGCGACCATTAAGGCCATGGGACAAATTTCAGGAGCGATTATCGGTATCACGCTGGTGCTTTCCGCTGTCTTCTTTCCACTTGCCTTCATGAGTGGGTCTGTTGGTGTCATCTATCGACAGTTTGCCATTTCGGTCGCCACATCCATTCTGATCTCCGGCTTCCTCGCACTCACCATGACCCCTGCCCTCTGCGCAACCATTTTAAAACCTGTTTCGAAAGGACATCATGAAGCGCAAGCCGGCTTTTTTGGCTGGTTCAACCATCTTTTCGATCGGTTGGGAAAACGCTATGAATGGATTACAGGAAAGCTTGTCTCTCGAACCGCACGCTGCATGGTCATATACGCAGCACTGCTGACGGCTCTCGGTTTTGCCTACCTGAATCTCCCTGAATCCTTTGTTCCGGCAGAAGACCAGGGAAACATGTACGTCACAGTCCAATTGCCGCCTGGAGCAACCTATTCCCGCACTCTTTCAGTCACTGAAGGCATTGAATCCTATCTCAAGTCCAGGCCGGCTATCAATTCGTCAATCACAGTCATCGGCTTCAGCTTCTCCGGCCGTGGACAAAATGCCGCGCTTGGTATTCCCAGTTTCAAGGACTGGTCCGAACGCGGGGAGGGTCAGTCAGCGCAGGATGAAGTCACTATGGCGAACCGTGTCCTGAGCAAAAATACGGATGGAAGTATCTTCGCCGTCAATCCACCGCCAGTTGATGGACTTGGTGAGACAGGTGGGTTTGCCTTGCGCCTTCAGGACAGAGGAGGAGTTGGTCGCGAAAAACTCTCGGCCGCTTTGGGCATGGTGCTCGCCCAGGCCAATGCTTCACCAGTCATAGCCTATGCAAGACCGCAGGGATTGCCCGACGCCCCTCAGGTCAAATTGAAAATCGACAGAGAAAAGGCCGAAACCCTCGGTGTCAGTTTCTCAGACATAAAAACAGTTCTCTCCAGTGCCTATGGTTCCAGCATGGTTGCTGACTATGTTGATACAGGACGTGTACAACGCGTGGTGGTCCAAGCGAGTGGAGAAAGCAGACAAAGCCCTGAAAGCCTCAACAATCTCTACGTACCGAATGAAACAGGAGAACAGGTTCCCCTGATGTCCCTGATTAACCTCAAGTGGGAAGTCGGCCCTGTGCAAATCGTCCGGTACAATGGATACAATGCATTCAAGATCATGGGAGATGCCGCACCAGGATACAGCTCAGGTGAGGTCATGGCAGAGATGGAAAGGATCATGGAGAACCTTCCCCAAGGGGTAGGCTATGAATGGACCGGGCTTTCCTACCAGGAACAATTCGCAGGAGCACAGGCTCCAAAATTGTTTTCGCTGGCCCTTGTCGTGGTCTTTCTCTTGCTCGTCGCTCTTTATGAGAACTGGGCAATCCCGATGTCCGTCATGCTCATCGTCCCCATCGGGGCATTGGGAGCTGTGGCAGCGGTCACTGTCATGAACATGTCCAATGATGTGTACTTCAAGGTGGGACTGATCACTATCATTGGTTTGGCGGCCAAGAATGCCATTTTGATTGTCGAAGTCGCTAAACAGTACTACGCAGAAGGATTCTCCCTCCAGGAATCTGCCGTCAAAAGCGCCCGCCTGCGCTTTCGGCCTATTATCATGACTTCCATGGCTTTCATACTCGGCGTCATTCCCCTGGCTGTCGCCAGTGGCGCAGGTGCCGCGAGTCAGCAGGCCATTGGGACCGGAGTTATTGGTGGAATGCTCAGCGCCACAGTGCTTGGCATTCTCTTTGCCCCCGTGTTTTTTGTCTGGGTTCTTTCCGGCGTACAATTCCTGAATAAAAGGAAAAATACGAAACAGGAACCCGCTCAAGTGACAAAGCATGACTGAGAGCTTCCCAGCATCAACTCACAACGGGCCGCACGCTCGGGCATTTGAAATCATTGGCAGATTCGAAACAGAGTCTGTATGGTTGAGTGAGGAGCACCAAAGAGGAGAACGAACATGAATGTGCATGTTTTACTTGTCGAGGACGACTTTGACCTCGCAGCCTCAATGATTGAGTATCTGGAATTGGAAAACATCATATGTGACCATGCCTCAAATGGAGTGCATGGTGTCCAGCTTGCCAGGGAAAATCAATACGATGTGCTCCTGCTCGATATAATGCTTCCTCTGATGGATGGCTACGGAGTCTGTGAAGTCGTCCGCCGTGAAGGCTCGGATATCCCCATACTCATGCTGACAGCTCGCGACACCTTGGATGACAAAATCGCAGGATTCGCTGCCGGGACTGACGACTATCTGGTCAAGCCGTTCGCCATGAAGGAATTGCTCTTCCGCATCCGCGCGTTGGCCAAACGGCGAAGCAGCCAACCCCGGCGGTATGTCATCGACGATCTGGAGGTTAACACGGAAACACGCCAGGCTCGCCGTGGCGATATCGAGTTGCACTTAGCACCCAAAGAGTGGGATTTACTGGCATATATGGCCAAGGTAAGCCCGGAAGTGGCTGTACGCGAACAGATGATTCGCGCTGTTTGGGGAGAAACTCCTCCCGAGAGCAACAGCCTCAAAGTGCATATGCATAAATTGCGAGAAAAAGTGGATAAACCCTTTTCCACATCTCTCATCCAGACTATCCCCGGAGTGGGTTTTGTTCTCAGACACCAAACTGATGCATAGCAACAGCCTCAGGCGGTTCATCATCATCGCTGTGGCGGTGACATGTACAATTCTTGTTGTCTCATACTCTTTTCTGCTTCGCTTCTACCTGACTCGTGGCCTGCATATTGACTCGGAATTTCGCCTCGAAGCGGAAGCGAGGCAGTATCTCGATAAATGGACGATCACCCCAACAACCCCACTTCCCAAAACAGCGACCATTACCGCCTACCTCGGCTATGAGATGCTTCCATCAGATATTCGGGCAGCCTGCCCCAAGGAAAAGCTGGTGCCCGGAGACTTCATGCCACTGGAGCTTGACCGCCCATTCTATCACATCCATACCATACTACGTCCGGACGGACGTGTGGTCTATTTCATATTCAAATTCGACAAGGATCAAAAGCCGACACCTTCCAGCAAACAATTTTTCACATTCTACTTTCATCTTCCCATCGTTATCGGAGTCATCACCATCAGCCTGATCATCTTGCTGGCTGCATATCTCCTCAAACGACTGGCTCATCCGGTAGAAAATCTGCGGAACTGGGCAATGCAACTGGAAATGGAGAACCTGGAGGACGACCCGCCACCGTTGACTTATGTGGAACTTAACCAACTGGCGGAACTCTTCAGAAGCAACCTGCGCCGACTCAATGAGGGAGTAATCAGAGAAAGACAATTTCAACAATATGCCAGTCATGAGCTTCGGACTCCCATAGCCATTCTCACGAATAACCTGGAACTGATGGAACGCCTGGGCATCCATGAACACCCGTGTTTTGCATCATCCTTTGCCCGGATGGAAAAAACAGTCAAAAGAATGCTCCACCTGACAAACACCCTGCTCTGGGTGTGCGGCGAAGCAAAAACTCGGCTCCCAGATGAGATACTCAAGCTCGATTCCCTCATCTCGAATGTGATCGAAGAAAACTCCTACCTCCTCATCGGCAAGGATATATTTCTTGATATCCGCATGGAACCAGTCGTCATGCAAGCACCCAAGACTGTCGTTCACATTATTTTCAGCAATCTTATCAGGAACGCTTTTCAACATACGACAAAAGGCGCTGTCAAAATATTCCTGGAAAACGGTACCTGCATGATCATTAATGATAAGAATTCAGAAAATCCCCAATGTGAAGTCGGTTTTGGCCTCGGCCTTCAACTCACACAACAACTCACGGACCATCTGGGATTTAGTATTGAAATAATCGATGAAGTCGACCAGTACGCCGTCAGTGTTCAATTTCCATTTCATCAAAATCGCCGTGAGAGTGTGGGCACGTCCGGTCGGTCGTCTTCCTGATTGACACCAAATGAAAACCATTGCGCTCTTCTTCAAAACAGGAAAGAGGCAATACCACGGCACGTTTGGACGTTACTTCAGAGAGAAAACAGCGCTATTCATCAGAAAAATACTTGCTCGGAGTCTTTCCCAATGCCCGTTTGAATACGGCAATAAAAGCACTGGGGTTATCATACCCCATTTCCATCGCCACGGTCGTCACCTGCTCCTTCTCGGCAAGCAATGTCAGTGACTTCAATATTCGTATCTGCTGCTTCCATTGCCCGAAAGTCATTGCCGTCTCGCTCAGGAACAACCGGGTCAGGGTTCTTCTGGTCAACCCGATCTCCCTTCCCCATTCTTCCAAAGTCCGTTTGTCCCCCGGATTTTCATCCAGATGTCCATAAATGGCCTTGAGCCTGGGATCCTTTGGGATAGGCAAATTCAACGGAGTAATATCCATTTGCTGAATGTGATCGATCAACACAGCGATAAGCCGCTCCTCGGGACCGTTCAACGGGTATAATCGCGGCATTTTCGATGCAGCCAAGATCAACTCCTTGAAGAGAGGAGAGACAGAAACCACGCAACAATCCTCAGGGGTATTTGAACAAAATTCAGGACGGAAATAGAGAGATCGCATTGAGATATGGTTTGAGACAATCACTTTGTGATTCAATCGAGGGGGAACCCAGACTGCTCTGAAAGGGGGAACAACCCAAATTCCCTTGTGGGTTTCGACAGTCATCACTCCCAGGCTTGCATACAGAAGCTGTGCCCGCGAATGGTTGTGAAAATCAAGAATCTCTCCGGAAAAATATTCAGCTGCCAAAGCAACCAACGGACGTGGAGTTTCCATAATATCGTCAGATTCAGGCTCCATGAGGCCATCCTTGTCTCATTTGAGGTATAAGTTGTCTCTCTGCGGCTAGTTGATAATGATTTTCAATATTAGTGTCAAGCCACCTTAAGGAGAGGGTAAGTAAAATTCAGGCGGTGCACTATAGTAATGAGAATATGAAGAAGATTTTGAATAATGCGTTAAGAGCATATTCACCATTCTTTCTTTATAAAACTAATAACCAAATACAATTACCATGGAATTGAAGCTGGTTATTCATACTCAGCCCCCTTTTACTGCTTCCACCTTCCTTTATTCCACTTTCCATATTCTGTTTCTAAAAAATATTGTGGAAGTTTTTTAGAAACAATTGTCTGAGTGCTCTTTTAAAAGAAAATACAATATCTGGGAAATCCTCTATAGGAGAGATTTGTGTCAAATACACACCAAACTCAAAATAAAAGGTATGTTCTGTACCTTGGGGTCATGCTCCTTGTCCTATTCATAGGCCAGCAGGCACGGGCTGAAGATGATGAAGCATTGTCACTTGAACCAATTGTCGTCAGCGCTTCGGCTTTGAAAGTGGACACTCCAACGCAGGAAACGCCAAAATCCGTTTCCGTTATTACAGAAGAAGAATTGCAGCTTCACGCACCGCAAAAGCTGGATGAAACACTCAGATACACTTCTGGTGTGACTTCTCAGCCATATGGTTCTGACAATGACACGGATTGGTTTAAAATCCGTGGTTTTGATGCAGCCACGTATCTTGATGGCAATAGGCTCTTCAGGGATGGCTATTACACATGGCTCCTGGAACCATATGGACTAGAGCAGGTCGAAGTCGTCAAAGGCTCATCCTCCATCCTTTTCGGAGAATCCCCTCCAGGTGGTGCAGTCAATGCTGTACAGAAAAAACCGTCAGACATTCCTCATGGGGAGATTCGGCTTCAGGCAGGAACCAACAATCACAAGGCCGTTTCATTTGATGTCTCTGATTCCATAAATGAAGATGGGACGATGCGTGTCCGTGTTGTCGGCATGTTCAAGGATGAAGACGGAGAACTGGATGGAACGGAAAATACCCGGCACTACATTGCTCCGAGTCTGACCATCGACGCGACGGAGAAAACACACCTGACGCTGATGGCCACGCTGCTCAAGGATGACGGCGTACCCACCAACCCGTTTTTCCCGGCGGCGGGAACGCTTATTAATAGTCCTCACGGAACTATTGACCCATCTACCAATCTGGGTGAACCGGATTATGACAAATACGAACGGACCCAGATTTCCTTAGGTTACCTGCTTGAGCATGAACTGAACAAAGTCTGGACGGTGTCACAAAACTTTAATTACGGATATAATAAACTGTTCTTGCGCAGTTCATATGCGTTCCCGAATTCAAATCCCAGTTCGACCACAGTTTCTCGTGGCATTGTCTTCCGTGATGGGGAAAACAAGAGTTTCACCGTCGACAACAAGGCCGTGGCCAAATGGGAAACCAATCGCATGAAGCATACGGCTCTGATGGGAATTGATCTCCAATATCACAAGACAGAGGGAGACGAGCAGGATAACTACGCCTTTGGAACCATCAACCCGTATCATCCGGTATATGGCAGTTATACGCCGCTCGATCCGGCCAACAACATCGACCGGGACATCACCAAGTCCCAGGCAAGTGCTTATTCACAGTATCAACTGAAGCTCGACGAAAAATGGGTCGGCATTGTTGGTGGCCGTTACGACTGGGTCAAAACGAAAAATATCAGTGAAAAGAACTCACAGGATGAAGCTCGAACAGACAAGGAATTCTCCTTCAATACAGGGTTGATGTACCTGGCTGACAATGGACTGTCTCCGTATGTCAGTTATTCCCAATCCTTTGAGGTTCTGAGTACCATTGATCCGACAACCGGAGAGCTGTACAAGCCTCTCGAAGGCGAACAAATTGAAGTAGGAGTCAAATATACTCCCGATTTCATGGATGGATATATCAATGTCGCGCTCTTCGACATCACGCAGAAAAATGCGCTGGTAACCAACCCGAGCACATTTGTCGCAACCCAAACAGGTGAAGTGACTTCACAGGGTATCGAAATCGAAGGCGTAGGACAGATCACCAAAAGCTTCAAACTGACCGCCAACTACACGTTCACCGACGCGAAAACCGATGATACCGGTGGCAAGGGAACAAAACAGGCAGGCTTGATCCCAAGACATACCGCATCTGCATGGCTGGATTACGATGCCACTGACATCGGTCTTGCAGGCCTGACAATAGGCAACGGCATTCGCTACATAGGCGAGTCTAAGGACAGCCCGGCCAGCAGTGATCTGACAGTTCCCAGTGCAACCCTGTGGGATGCCATGGTCGCATATGAAATAGACAAGAACTGGGGCGTCCAGTTGAATGTCAACAATATCCTGGACAGAGTTTATATCGCATCGAGTGATTATTATTGTTACTATGGACAATCTCGTTCAGCGCTTCTCAGTGTGAATTATCACTGGTAAAAAAGATGATTCCCCACCTTCCATGAAGGGTGGGTGGGGAATCTTTTCTCTCATTTCTTTCTCGGGGAGGGGGATATGTTTGCTTTATTGGATGTAAAAATGGTGCGGGATGCTCGTACCATCCTCTCTATCGAGCACCTGAATGTTCCGACAGACCAATTAACTGTGATCCTGGGCCATAACGGCTCGGGAAAATCCACGTTGGCAAGCCTGCTTTCAGGGCAGCAACAGCCGGATTCAGGAAAAATCTGCCTCAATGGCCGTGAGTTGGCATCGTTTCGGGCAAAGGAGCTGGCAAAAGAAATCGCTTTCCTGCCACAAAAACTCCCTGCATCGGTAGGGCTGACGGTTCGGGAACTCGTTCGCCTCGGCCGCTTCCCATGGCGAGGAACATTCGGTCGATGGGATGCTGAAGATGAACATGTCATTGATGACGCAATCGAAAAAACCGGTGTAACCCCATTCGCCCAAACCCTGGCAGATCAACTTTCCGGAGGAGAGCGGCAACGAGCATGGGTCTCCATGCTCCTCGCCCAACAATCCCCTGTTTTGATACTTGATGAACCGACCTCGGCATTGGATATTCATCATCAATATCAGTTGATGGCTCTCCTTGCTCGATTGAATAGAGATCAAAATTTCGGAATCATAGTCATTTTACATGATCTCAATCTGGCACTGCGATATGCTTCACGCATCATCGCGCTCAAGGCCGGAAAAATCGCATTTGAAGGCCCGGTGGATGTCCTGTTGAATGAACAAAAGTTATCGGAACTCTATCACTCGCGAATTCACCTGATAGACCACCCGGCTCCTTTGCCGGACTCAAAAACAAATAAAGTAGCCATTATATGCGAATAATATACTTTTTTCTCCTCATGGGGACCATCGCTCTCGGCTTTGGAGGACTCTTTCCAACCAACGGGACGGCAGCACCGCAGGAAATGGGAAGCGCAACTCCCGATTCATTTGCAACGACTCCCGAACGCGTGGTTGTTCTCAATTGGGATTTATTGGAACAGGTGCTGGAACTCGGAGTCACGCCAGTGGGGGCACCCAATCTGGAAGGCTACAAAAATTGGGTCGTGATCCCGAAGCTCCCCGACTCAATTCAGGACATCGGGACTCGGGCAGAACCAAACCTCGAAAAAATAACGCAACTGAAGCCGGACGTCATTCTTGCCGCGTCTCCCCAAAAGGACTTGCTGGAAGTTCTGGAACGCATAGCGCCGGTTGTCTATCTACCGAATTTCAGGGAACAGGATCAGGCCGGACCGGTAGCCCTTGAGCATTTCAGAACACTGGCCACGCTCCTGGCCAGAAAAGAAACGGCACAAAAAAAGATACAGGCGATGACAGACCGTTTCAGAGAATTGAAAACACAACTCTCTCAAGCGTTCCCTGCACCCATTCGCGTAGTCCCCATGCGTTTTTCGAGCACCACATCTGTTTTCATCTATAGCCGAAACTCAACAGCACAGTATGTTCTCGAGCAACTCGGATTGACAGCGGCACTCCCTCTTCCACCAACACCGTGGGGAATAGCGCAAAAGCGTCTCAAGGACCTTCAACATATTACCGATGCGTATGTTCTCTATGTCCTCCCTTTCCCTGATGAAAAAAAACTGAAACAATCCGTGCTGTGGAGGGCCATGCCCTTTGTCCACAAGGGGCATGTCAACTCTGTTCGTCCTGTCTGGAACTATGGCGGTGCAATGTCACTTCTCTATATGGCTGAAGAATTTACCCGAAGCCTCATGGAAATGGTACCTGAACAGTGAAAACCCGCCACCTCACAGGACTCGCTATCGTTGCCTTGTTACTCGCTATTGTCAGTCTTCAAATTGACACCAGCGTGGCTTTCCTTGGACAATTACGAGTACTCCTCCACCCCGAAACAGCGGAATCATACGGAGAAATCAATTTTCTGTATGCACAGCTCCCAAGGATGTGCATCACTCTTCTTGTTGGAGCGGTCCTGGGACTCGTCGGCAGCCTTATGCAACAGTTGACGCAAAACAATCTGACCTCGCCACTCACGCTGGGAACTTCTTCCGGCGCATGGCTGGCACTGATTATCGTCAACATCTGGTTCCCCGCATGGATCGCCGATTACAGCGCTGTAGCCGCCATGGCCGGGGCGCTGGTGGCCTTTGGTTTTATCGTCTTCATTACCGGCATGAACAACATGACGGGCCTGCCCTTGGTCGTCTCGGGGATGGTGGTCAATATTTTGCTGGGGTCGATAACGACCGGCATGGTTCTGCTCAATGAAGAGTTCGCGCAAAACATTTTCATGTGGGGGGCAGGCGATCTCGCCCAAAATGGATGGGAATGGCTTCTGTGGCTTCTTCCCCGCCTCTCTGTCGCACTCTTTATTCTTTTCTTCGCTCCAAGACTGCTGACACTAATGCGCCTAGGGCACAAAGGAGCGGCTTCTCGAGGATTGGCCGTCATTCCAACTTTCCTGCTCTTGATGACACTGGGAATCTGGCTGGTGTCCGCATCGATCACTGCTGTCGGCGTCATCGGCTTCATCGGACTGTTGACCCCGAATATCGCGAGGGCAATGGGAGCGAGATCCCCCAGAATGGAATTGTTCGCAAGCCTCTTTCTGGGAAGCGCATTGCTATTGACCACGGACATGCTCTCAATAGTTGTCGGGGTCTGGCTGGAGGAAGTGGTTCCCAGTGGTATTGCAGCCGCAACAATTGGTGCTCCGGCATTGCTTTGGTTTTCGCGTAGGCGTCTCAAGGCTCAGGACTCACTGAATATTTCTTTGAATCGACATCGGTTAAAGATCTCGCCGATTACGGTTGCCGCATTGATCCTGACCCTCGTCTGTGGAATGACGCTTTATACCTTCATCCAGATAGAAGGACAGCAATGGCACTGGGGGCTTCCGGCCGCATACCAATGGTTTCTGCGGTGGCCTCGGTTGCTGACAGCATTCTCCGCCGGAATCGGGTTGGCGCTCGCCGGAACGCTCCTGCAACGCCTCATTAATAACCCCCTGGCAAGCCCTGACATCCTGGGCGTCTCTTCCGGGGCGACTTTTGCTCTGGTGCTTGCAAGCCTGTTTTTCGGCCAATCAATGCTCAGTACCCATTGGGCCACAGCATTGACAGGCAGTGCCGTGGTCCTCGGCGCACTCCTGCTCCTTGGCAGGCGACACCACTATGCACCGGCAAGCCTCATCCTGACCGGCATTGCGATCACGGCCCTTCTGGAAGCCCTGGTTCAATTCTGCCTCGCCAAAGGGACCGCTGACAGCTACCAGATACTCCTCTGGCTGGGCGGATCTACCTATAGAGTCACACAGAACCAGGCTGTTATCCTAGCAGTATCCATCAGCATTCTATTCATGCTCGGCCTGAGCCTCTCTCGCTGGCTGACTTTGATCACCGTGGGAAGGGATTTTGCCAATTCACGAGGATTGGGAACCCAGCAAGCCAGTTTGATCTTGCTTATTCTCGTCGCCATGCTGTGCGCCTTTGTCACGGCAACAATGGGACCTGTCTCCTTTGTCGGGCTGATTGCCCCTCATATGGCGGTCATGCTTGGGGCGCAACAGGCCCGATCACAAATAGTCATCAGCAGCCTGGTTGGAGGAACTCTCATGATCTGGGCTGACTGGCTTGGACAGGTGGCACTGTATCCAACCCAGATTGCAGCCGGTATCATCGTCTCCATTATCGGTGGCATCTATTTCCTCGGCCTGATGCTTGGTCAGCGATTCATGGCCGGAAAAATGAAAATTTAAGACGCGTTCGCACCCCCCTCTCCACCTCAAACCAAGATTAAATCATGCACACGATAAAAAACAACCCAATGTACTCGTTTCTGATCATCCTCACCATCTGTAGCACCGCCGGATTGCAGGCATGGGCCATCCTTTTTGACAACTTTGTGATCAATACAGCCGGGCTGACTGCTTCCCATGCAGGCATCCTTCAATCCATCAGGGAAATACCCGGCTTCCTGGCAATGTTCGCTGTATTTGTTGTTCTGATTATCAAAGAATACAGACTTTCGATTCTCTCCATCGCCATTCTCGGAGCAGGCGTTTTCATCACGGGCTTATTACCATCCTTTCCCGGCCTGATCTTCACAACCCTTGCCTCAAGTCTGGGATATCACTATTTCGAGACCACCAGACAATCACTCACCTTGCAACATTTTAACCGAGTCCAGACCCCCATAGTCATCGGTCGCCAGATCAGCGTCAGTGCCATAACCAGCATTGTGGTGGGCCTCTTCATTTATTTCGGTGCCAACTGTATTTCGAACATACATATGTACATGGTCTTTGGTGCTGCCATTTTTCTGGTTGCCTTTTTTTTTTATTTACCAAAAATCCGACAAAACCTTCCCGGCATACTCAAAAGAGGGGAATGGTATTCAAGAAAAAATACTGGCTGTTTTATGCACTCACTTTCATGGGAGGTGCCAGACGGCAGATATTCATAGCATTCGCGGCCTTCCTACTGGTCCAAAAATTCAAATTCTCCATTCAGGACATCTCTCTTCTCTTTCTCCTCAATAACACCATCAATTACTTTGTCGCCCCATTTATCGGACGAATTATCCCGCGAGTGGGAGAAAGAGCTGTCCTGTCCATTGAATACATCTTCTTGATTATCGTCTTTATCTCATACGCACTGGTCGAGTCCAAGTCCGTGGCTATTGGTTTGTATGTCATGGACCATATCCTCTTCAACTTCAGCATCGCCATCACAACGTATTTCCAGAAGATAGCGGAACCGGAAGATATCGCACCCAGTGCGGCTGTCGGCTTTACCATTAACCACATTGCCGCAGTGGTACTTCCCGTCGCAGGCGGCTACTTATGGATGATCGACTACAAAATTCCCTTCCTTGTGGGGGCAGGCACAGGTTTTCTCTCACTCTGTCTCGCCCAGTTCATCAAAGAAGCTCCCATCCCTTCCGGAGTGGAACTCAGTATCAAGACATAGCTCCCTGATTGGATAAATAAAAAACTCATCCACCTCAGAGGACAGAGGCTGGGAACGGAATTCCCCAGCCTCTGTAAACACTCTGAAAAGGGCACTCTCGGCCCCTGCCAAGCGTATAATCAGGATAGTGAAAATAGGGATATCGCCCTATCGGGCATCCCAAAAAACCAACTCTATCTTGTTCGGACAGGAACCAAGCCTGATCAAATCCCCACTCGCTCCCGAAATAGTACATGTTGTTAGAAAATAAATCGGCAAGACTTCAGCCAGAGATATTCAGCGACTGCCCTTCGAAGAGGCGCACGAAGAACCTAGACAAGCCAGCTTGGCAGGTGCTTAAACAAATAGCCCTTTCCTTCAGGGACTAAGGAGATGAACAGATATGGCGATCCCCATTCGCTCTTCGGGCATGCCCACCGACAGCAGAGGGTGTACTCTGGTATTCATGCGCGGGCAGGGAATCCAGCAATTCTTGACACACAATATTCCTCTATATTATTCAGGCTTTTCTATGAGGCATTTGGCAGTCTTTTTGCCTCAAGGAAATCTCATCCCGCCAGATGCCGATTCCACAGTCTCTTATCAGCATATTCGAATCCAAAGGCCATCACATATCCATGAGCAGTTCACAGCAGAGGTTCCAATACAGGCCTGAAATAGATGGGTTACGAGCTGTCGCCGTCCTCGGTGTCTTCTTTTATCATCTCCATTGGGGGGCTTTGAGTGGTGGATGGCTTGGAGTTGACATTTTTTTTGTCATATCAGGCTACCTGATCTGCTCTCTCTTGCTCAGGGAAGCTGAGACAACCAAAAGCATCTCGCTTTCCGGATTCTACTTACGTCGTGTCAGGCGCATCATGCCTGCGTTTCTCTTTTGCCTCATCGGCACTTTTCCCATGGCGCTCATTGTTTCCAAAACCCATATTTTTACCCAATACAGCCAGTCGGCCATTGCTGCCCTTTTTTCGGTTTCAAATATTTTTTTCTGGCAACACGCGGGCTATTTCGAAATAGACTCTCAGTTGGCTCCCTTGATCCACACCTGGACTCTCGGCCTGGAAGAGCAGTTCTACTTCATCATTCCTGTCCTGTTTCTTCTCATTGCCAAGATCTCGGCAAAACGGCGTCAGGCTATTTTCATTTTTCTGTTCATGGTCACGGTTGCATCATTCCTCACCTGCCGATACGGAAAGAACGTCCTCTCCCACTCATTTCTTTTTTATATGTTGCCAACCCGCATGTGGGAGCTTCTCATAGGCCTTTTCACAGCCAAGATCCTTTTTGAAAAACCGGAAATACGCACTCGAAACGCGGTGACAGAGCTCCTCTCGATCAGCAGTTTTTCTTTCATCCTTTTCGCATTCTACTCCTACCGAGGAGGCTCAAGCTTTGCTGAAAAATCACTTTTCAGTGCCTTGGCCACAGCGGTCTTCATCGCCACGACATGTGAGAAATCCATCCTTGGAAGAGTGATCAGTTGCCCCCCCATCCGTTTTGTCGGGCAAATTTCCTATTCTGTTTACCTCTGGCATTGGCCTTTTATTTTTTTGGGAAATCTCCTCTTTCTCCGTTATTCATGGACTCCCTCACCCCTGTCCAATCTGAGTATCCTCATCGTCGTCCTGTGTGTCGGAACACTCTCATGCAAATACATTGAAATCCCGTTCAGAAAAAAAACACGATGGAAAGAATGTCTCCCGCCAGTCTTGGTTCTTGCGTGCGTTGTCTTACTCCTGTCAACACTTGGCATCACCCAGCTTGGTGGGAGTCAATCCACCTATACCATGAGTGACACAGGTGGTATCAACTTCACTTCCTTCAAGAAAATGATGCATGATGACTACGACAGAGTCGGCCCCAGCGACCAGCCACCTCAATTCATTTTCATTGGTGACAGCCATGCCAAAGCCATCAGCCCCGCCATTGTGGAGCTTTCCCGAGAATATGGGATAGCAGGTCTGGCGGGACTCAAGGATGGAACCGGACCACTGCAAAACATTCGCCGATCGCACAAACTAAATGATCCGCCTGTGGCCAAGCACTGGTTGAACTACATTTTGAAAAGCAAGATCAAACACATTCTGATCATTGCCAAATGGGATAGATACTTCTTCCTTGATTCATGGAGATATAGTGGCAAACACGGCTCGTGGTCGGTAGCCACGGCTATGGCGGAATTGCAGGAGACAGTCCAGACTCTCCTTACTCAGGGCAAAGAGGTGTGGATACTTGATCAGGTCCCGCGTTTCAAAAAAGACCCCATATTGATGACAAAGATATTTGATAATACCCCGTGGAAGGAAGACCTTTCCCAACTGGAGAAAAAACATTTTGCACACGAGGCGCTCCGCAATATCAACTCAACGCACATCCATGTTATGGAACCGTGGCCCTTACTCACGCAGCACAATACGGTCTCATCAGTGCGCCATGGTAGCTTTCTCTACATAGACAGCAACCATCCGAGCACGGCGGGCGCTCTTGCAATAAAAGACGTCTTCCGCCCCATGTTTGAGCAGATACAATCAGAACGCTGATCTCACTCCAATGTCACCAAAAGGGGCGATAAGACTCCCTCTCAACTGATAAAAACCCCTTGGATTCACTCGCAGGGCGAACTCCCTTGACCACAACCGTTGTCATCTCTTCAGACTTGACAAAAGGAGGCCGCCAATTCATATGTTTCAAACGAATTGCGGGTGCATGATGCCCGCGCGTAAGCGTTAACGACATCCAACGCACTAACTTGTCCGTATCGGGACAGGAAAGTGCGTTTTTTTGTGCCTTTCTGTATTCTGGTCGGATAATAAAATATGGAGGGCATATGCCTCACCTCTCTCTTGGCCGCAGCCTGTTACGAATGGGTGCTGCAGTTTTCATCTCATACCTTTCAGTCGCCTTGGCTCTTCCTGTGATATCAGTCTATGTTAGGAGCGAATTCGGCTTTGACAATTGGCTCGGAGGCGTTGCTGTCGGGGTCGCTTTTATTTCGACAATCCTATCGAGAAACCATGCAGGCTTCTTTGCCGATGTCATCAGCCCTAAAAAGTGCACTATGGGAGGACTTTTCTGTTACATGATTGCAGCTGCCATCTGTTTGTTTTCCACATCGCCCTGGCTTGCCAAGCCTGTGGCCTACGCTGTCCTGATTGCTGGCAGGCTTGTCCTCGGCTTGGGAGAAAGCATGACCCTTGTCGGACTGACAAGCTGGCATCTCTCCTTGATCGGACCTCAGAGATCAGGGAAGATCCTCTCCATTCTCGGTATGGCGATGTACGGAGCATTTGCTGTAGGAGGCCCGATTGGGTTGTCTGTTTACGGAAAATATGGATTTGCTGCACTCATGTGCATTTCTTTTCTTTTGCCTCTTGCTGGAGGGATGCTACTCATTCGTACAAAGGATATTCTTCCTCAAAAGAATATCCCGCAACAAAGGGCTTTTTTCGGTATTATTCAAACAATATGGAAACAAGGTGCTGTCGTCTGTCTCCAAGGCGTGGGATTCGCCGTGCTGGGAGCCTTCATATCACTCTACTTCAAAAGCAAGGGGTGGCCTTTTGCAGGTCTCGGTCTGACCTGTTTCGGAACAGGCTTTGTCTTGAGTCGCATTCTCTTTGGCAGTTTACCGGATAAAATGGGGGGAACCCGGCTGGCGATGTATTCGTTGATGTGTGAGCTGACCGGACAAATACTGCTCTGGGCAGCTCCCAATGTGTACACCGCCTTGACCGGAGCTTTCCTTACGGGTCTTGGCTGTTCCATGATCTTCCCTGCCATGGGGGTCGAGGTCATCAAACGTGTCCCCAAGGAATTGAGGGGAACGGCTTTTGGCGGTTTTGCCGCGTTTCAGGATCTCGCCTATGCCTTTTCAGCACCACTTGCAGGTTTTTTAGCTGATGTCTCCGGCTATTCTTCAGTTTTCTTCGCAGGGGCCATGGCCGCAGCCATCGGAGGCATAATCACAGTCTCCATGAATACGCCAAAGCAAAGCAGGTAAGGAAAATCACTCTATCGCTTTATTGCTCTGATTCTGATTTCTTTTGCCCGACGTCACAATCCAGAGGTCTTGCGATGTTCAACAATCCCCGTATCAAGCAGGTAAGGATTTGGGTTTCAAATCACCAAAATTCTTACCTGTTTTTCAAAGCAGAACAAACACTCTCCTCAATGAGTGAAGTTCCAGGAGTTGCAAGGACTGATTGAAAGCTCCATCTTCACAAAGGGCTAACGATAAAAATTTTTCCTGGAGAGATGGGGAAAGATGGTGGGCATCGGCTGCCTGGAGCTGAACAACTGGGTACTAAAGTACCGTTCCGCTCTGTCCGGCAGAAGCGTTGCGACTGTCCAGTCCGGGTGAAGACTGGCAACCCTGGCGGCTGCAACAAGATTGGCCCCGGAAGAAATTCCAGCCATAACTCCCTGTGTGCGCGCCAGATCACTCGCACACCCAATGGCTTCGGCATCATCAACCTCGCAAATTTCGTCAATAAGACTCAATTCAACGATCTCAGGAACAAATCCGTCACCAATACCCTCTATACTATGCGGTCGAACAGCATGCCCCAACAAGGCAGAACTGCCTTTCGGTTCCACTGCCACAATATGAACATCAGGATTATGATTTCGTAAATACCTGCTCACTCCCATCAAAGTCCCCCCGCTCCCGACACCGCTTACAAAACAATCAACGCACCCGTTCAAATCGTTCCACAGTTCCGTTGCCGTCGTCTGATAATGAGCTTCGATATTCTCCGAGTTTGCAAACTGATTCAGGGTAAACGTCTCCGGTTGACTCTCAAGAAGACCGCAAAGGGCTTTCACTGCTCCTTCAACACTCTCCTCGGCAGGGGTCAGCACCACTTCGGCCCCCAAAAACTTCAGTATTTTCTGACGTTCGGCACTGGCATTTTCCGGCATACATATTGTGACCCTGTAGCCTCTGGATGCACCGATCATGGCGATGGCAATACCAGTATTTCCACTGGAGGCTTCAGCAATATGCATCCCTTTTCGCAGTTTTCCGCCCTGTTCGGCATGGGCTATGATATGCCAGACCATCCGATCCTTGATGGACCCGCCAGGATTCAGGAACTCCGCCTTGGCAAAGAGACAGCATCCGTCCACCTGCACTTCAATACAAGGAGTATTGCCGATACAATCCCAAAGTTGCTGCACAGACATCCTACTCTTCCTTCATGCTTTTTATCGAGTTCTGCCCAATGAGGATTCATGTTCCGCGACAAATCGATAGCGATACATACGTGTCATACGCCGCACGGCCGGGACCCAACTCACTAACGCTGCCCATCGCCATCGTCGCAATGGGCAAGAAAAATAATGATAATCTTCCAGAAACTGTATTGAGCTCGACCAGTTGACCAACTCAAACCCCGAATCTATTCCCCACAAAAACGGCGCATTTCCGCATTTTGAAACGGTATCGTGAAGAGCGGTGTTTCCCACAAGAGCCTTTCCGATTGATTCGAACACGAACTCTGCTCCAGGAAACCGCTCCGCAAGACTGCATACGAGCACCCGAACACTTTCCGGTTGCAGGTACATCAATAATCCTTCTGCCAAAAACAAAATCGCCCTGTTCTTCGGAATGACATCAAGCCACTCCATATCCAGGGCCGACCCCGCGATAAAATAGTGTCGAGCATCTTCAGCGAAAAACAGACGACGAACCTGTATCACTTCAGGAAAGTCAAGCTCAATCCACTCTGCACAACCATTATCCATACGGAAGGATCTGGCATCCAGACCGCACCCCATATTCACTATGATGCCATCGGGAAAATCAGTAAGGAATCGCCCCACGACTCTGTCCAGCACCCGCGTACGCACCGCTATGCCAATCTGAGTACGCCAACCATTGTCGGCATACCGCGCATAATCATAGGGAACTTCCTGCATGATACGCACGGCATACGCATCGGATATCAACCCATCTCTGTGGCCTGTTTCCATTGCACGCGCCCAAACAGGAATGAGTAAGGTCTCACTCACTCCGGCAAAGGGAGCCAATGTCTTTGCGCCATCCGACAAGGCTTCAACACTCATATCATGAGTCCTTTTTCACATCATTATCCGATGCGTCTTTCCGTTCATTCGCGAGCAAGCATTCACGCAGTGTCAAAACCACCATTTTACATATGGCGGGATGGCATAGCAGCCACATGTGGCTGACCGGCGGTGTCACCCGAACTTTCCACCCTGATTTTTCCGGTGGAATCATGGCATCTTCCGGATGAATGATATTGTCGGTACGTGAATACAAGGCCATGCATGGAAGAGTTGCCGGTCTTTCTTCCGCCTCGAAACGGACGAAGAAGGCTGAACCATAGGCCATGGTTTCATCAAGACCATTCTTCATTTTTCCAAATAACTTTGATGTCTTGGATCCTCGATGAGGACAACCAAGAGTAACCCCACCCAGTACCGAAATTTCCGGTTGATCTGTTGAGTGCAACCACAAACGGATAATCAATCCTCCAAGACTGTGACCGACCAGCAAAGGCCGCTCATTTGGATAGATATCCGAAATCTCATCCAAAGCTTCATTCACCACATGCCCCAGCTGTTCCATCGAACGCCTGCCTGCTGTGTAGGCATGACAATAGACACGGGTAAATCCACTCGCCTTCAACCACCATCTGAGAGGCCACCACACCCCTGTATGTTGCTGAGCACCATGAATCAGAACAACCGGGGGCATGTCTCCTGCCCCCCGAACCTTCCGCCGCGCAACAAAGTGCAACGGAGCTGAAACCAGGAAAAACACCAATCCACTCAGAGAGTAGGCAACACTCCGCATAAAAGGAAACAAACCGTGCGGCGGGGGAATATCGAGTCTTGAATTGCAGGCTTCGTAATGAAACAGCAATGTTGTCCCCAATGAAAAGAGCAAAGGGAAAATAAAGAGCAAAATCATCTCGTTTCCTCACCCTGATCTGTTGAGAAAAGCCACTCGTTCCGTCTATTTTCTGCACCGTTGACCGACATCAAGCCTGAAGCGGCCAACAGTCTGTAACAATGATAGTGAGCGGTCACAGCCGCAGGCAACTTCAGTTTGCCTATGACTTTCGGCAAGTGAAAACGTGTACAGGCAAGCTTGACTACACCATCCATGATTTTTACCGCCTCGTGCAAAGCCCAACCGTTTTGAAGAAAGAATTCCCCAATATCACCGGGGAGTCCGTACATTCTTAGAGCCGGATGCCCGGTAAATCGTTCCGGCCGTCTGTTGTCAAAGGCTGCCCCCTTTTCATCCAATGCATCAAAAATCAAAAGAGCGCGAGGGCATGCTCTGCGGACCGCAGTTAACAGGATACTCTTCTGTGCCACGGGCAAACAATCCATCACACCATCAAAAATGATGACATGATTCCTGTCCGGGTCACCAAGCACCGCTGGAAAATCGCACATGGACGAAACGGTATGCTGTTGCACGACAGCAAATTCTTCTGCAACCGGCGCACTCTTGAACAAACGCCGTTTCAATTCAGCAATAACCGGCAATTCACACTCATGCCAGCTCACGTCCCGCTTCAAATCTGTTCTTATTCTGGGCCAACGGAATTCCGCACCACTTCCCACATTCCAGACAGAAACAGGTTCATTTCCCTTCCATGTCGCCAAAGTTTTTTTCAGCATGGAATCAAGCACCATGGAGCGACAAACAAGACTTGGAGCCACCATACGATGCAAAACTGGAAAAGCTCCCGGCTGCCCCCCGCACTGCTCCATCAAGGATTCAGCCAGATATTCACGCCTCTTTCCACCGGTCCAATCCCCGGTCTGCGCTTTTGCCAGAAGAGTCAGCCAGCCTCTCCTTTCTTCCAACGAACTGAGTCCATACAATTGCTTCCAGGAACAGGAAGATAAGACTCCTTCTGCCCCTCCCTTGTCGACATCGGCCCCAGCGAACCGGCCTGCATCAAGCATCAAGCCACCTCCTCAAGTTGTACTCCACCTTTTTGCAGTGAATCGAGAAAAGACTTCGCATTCACAGCCTCTCCCAAATAATGCACCCCTGGCCGAGCATCACCAGAAAGAATGAAATGTGCCGTGTGCGCAGCGACCAACCCGGTAATCCAATGGTTACGTGATTCAGAAAGGGAAAGGACAAAGCTCTCGCCTGATTCAGCCGTGACAACAGCGCGAAGGATACCGATTGGCCCTTTCTGCTGAGCGTCCTTGTTGATACCCGCACGCAACAAACGCGCCGCCTGTTTCCGCCAACCACGCATGAATACCTTGACGAAAACAAGAGACAACCGTGTATACGGTCCGACCAGAACCAACCCTGTACGAAAACGGACATCAGGCCTTTCCACCGCAAGAGGGGCTGATGGGGCATTGAATATCCATGACGCAACCTGTCTGCTATCCGGCAACTGTGGCATATCCACGGAAGAGTTAACTCTGAACATGGACCGCCCCTGCCATATCCCCTGATCGAACCATCCGAACTTCATGTCTGAAAAAATATGCCACACCATATCCCGAGCAGATGCCAGAGACCATGTATCGCGAGCCCCACAATAGAGCGTCACGTCGCGGGCCTTTCCCTGTCGAGCCTCTGCCTGTTCCAGCGCATACCGGACAAACACCTCAGATAATCCGGGCATCCACCCGGCGGAAAGGACATGACTGCGTCGGAGGTTTCGCACCTGTTCATCATGCTGTTGCAGGCTCTCCCGCAACAAAGCATACCCCCCGACATCAACATAATGAGCGCCGGATTCCAGAGCGATTTTCGCCACTGCCGGGCCTGTTTCGCAAGAAGGCCCGGTGCAGTTCATGATAATCTCACAATCATCAAATTGACCGACCGCCCCGCTGACGACATCGCATTGACGAACCTCCGCTCCTGACAACCGAGAAGCACTATCCTGCAAGCGCCCAAGAGAACGTCCGCCCAATACTATGGATATATCGCCAAATTTCTCCAATTCCTCGCAAACAACCTGCCCGATATCACCACTGCCACCGAGTACAGCAACTTTTCTCTTTTCCCTGTTCATCATTTATTCCTCTGCATATGCAACATGAACATTCAACGCTCTGACCCCTGTCAGGACATCAGGCAAAAAGGGTATCGCCGAAGATGTCGCATGCACTCCGGCCGGAACAGACTTCGGATCTTGCAAAAATGCATGGATGAATGAAGCGGCATAGGCCGCTGTCAATCCGAATGTGGTTTCCCCGGTGGCAAAAGCGGTCATTTTTCTATCTGCATACTGCGCCCGTATCATCAAAATGGACCGTGTCATATTGGTTCCGTTGCTGCTCCCCAGGCCATGCATTGTGTAAAAGACCCTGGCCAAACGATGTGTTACTGCGGGAAAACGATCCGCAGGGAACCGACGCAGGAATGCTGCCATAGCTGGCGGCATTCCTTGGAAGTGCATACGATAGGAGATATTATGGGCAGGGAGCAAAGCCCCACGCTCATGCATCGATTCAATCAAAAAAGCTTCTGCGGAAAAACAATGCGTGGCCGTGACAGAGCGCCCATGGGTGACAAAGACTTCTTTCTTTTGACTGCCGGAATCATCTGCATCCATCCAAACTTCCCGACCCTCTCGCAGTTCACAGACTTTGGGGGTCAATCCATGCAGCATGGTCATGGTGGAGGCAAATCCAGCATCTTCATTACCTCCGGCAAAGAGACGAACATCAACCTTTTCGCATTCCCCGGCACAGGCTGCCAACCGGCAGAGAAGCGCAGTGCTCAATCCGGGATTGACACCCATACCTGTAAATACATGGCTCCCGCGCAGGACTGCATCTTCATGCAATGACAGGATCTCACGTGCGACATGGGGATCATCATTAATATCCAGACACGTGACTCCTGCTCGAATACAAGCACGATGACAGGACGCACGAAATGTCGAAAATGGCCCAAGTGCAATAACCACAGCATCGTAGCTGGAAAGTATGTCCGATAAATCCTTACCGCCACGTTCCTTTTCGGCAGACGCTCCGGGCCGGGGCGCAGTGCTTGGTGAAAAGCCAGAAGGATCTGTGAAAGCCATACCCCGAGAGGAGTCAGGGGCAACATCCATGACAACCCACTGTGCACCGAATTGCGCCGTGCGCTGATTGCTGTTTCGAGTCGCAGCATGAACTGTCGCGTGTGGCATTAATCGCAACAAACTGCCCACAAGACGCCGGCCAGTACTGCCACTCCCACCGAGTGCGAGAATCCTCGGATGTATCATGATTCCTCCGTAATATCTTGAATAAACCGCAGAACAGCCTCGGCAAATGTCTCTGCATGCGTCTGAACAAAAAGGTGCCCACCCGGAGTATCGACAAAATGACACAAGGAAAAACACCGTTTCCAAGAAGGAGAAAATTCGACGACAAACGGATATTCTTCACTCTCCCCTGTTACAACAAGACAAGGTATTTCCATACAATCAGTCCCAAAATCATATCTTTCCATACGCCGAACAGCTTGTTTGTATTCCACCCAATAGCGGGTCTGTCCCTTCTCAGACATATCCGTCAGAAGCGGAGCATAAATTTCTTTCAAATACTCCAGCGTGGCATCATCCTCCGAATCGGAACTCCACCGGGAACGCGCGTAGACAAGCTCTTGCGCATCAGGGGGGGTAGCTCCGGCCACCACGACTCCGTGCACTTTCTGTCCCCCGACTCTCATCTCGCGAGCAACGGCGTGCGCCATATATGCGCCGTAGCAATGTCCCAACAAGATAACCGGCCGATTGTCATCCAGGTTGTCCACCAAGATTCGCGCGAGGCTCTCGATTGGCTGGAGCGGCCCCGTATCGTCTGAGGACGCGTAGCGGGCAATCCGTACATCGCATTGCCGCCCAAGGTGGTTAGCAACTTTCTGAAACATATGAGGCTCTCCGCCAGCATATGGAAAACATAAGACCAACGGTCGCGTTCGCCCTTTTTCTTCAGAGTACAGACGTACCCAGCCAGCTTTTTCTGAGATATCCACGCAACGTTTCCATTGAAGAACGGGTGCCTGAACCGCGCCCCGCTCCCTTTTCCCCGTCGCGAGAGATGCTGTCATACTGGCAATACTTGGCTGGTGCACGGATTCCGCAAGAGTATCGGTTCCTGCAAAATCCTGCTCTACAAGCTGTTGAAATCGAATCATATCCAAAAGATTTTCCGCATAGTTCGTCAAAGGCACATCCGAAAACAATTCCTTTTCCGGTATATCAAAGACTTGCACAGCACGACGACGCAGCACTGTTTCGATGGATTCATAGCTCCATAATGAGTTGGAAAATCCAGTCTTCAGTCCAGAGATGGTATTCGAATCATTTTTAACAACGGAATCAGCACCATCTGACACGGGGAAAAAATATTTTTTAGCCATGACATACCACTCACATATTAGATGGAAAGAAAAGTGAGCCCTGTGAAAATGACAAGCATGACGATCACAACAGGTTTCGCCAAAAAAGCCGGAACATCCTGGCGGTAGCGTTCGTAAATATCCCCGAAACTCGGTTCAAGTACCGCTTTTTCTTCAATATATGCAGTCGCGAAGAGAGTCATTGCCAGAAACGGCAACAAAATTGCCGTATAGGTGGCCCCGGTGACCAGAACAATACCACTCGTACCGATGAAACGCGCGACGATCACGGGATGGCGAACATAGCCATACGCACCGTTGGTAATAAGCTGCGCAGGACTCGCATAATCACAGGCGGTGGCTTTGGCATTTCGTTGCATCAAAACGACATAGGAACACACTCCGCAAAGAGCCAGCGGGAGACCCAACGCCGCTTGAAACTGACGCCCCTTGGCTGCCAACGCCAAGTCTGGAGCCACCAACACGCCACTCGTATCGCCAAGAACCGGTTGAGGAAGAAACGGCATGACAAACCAGACGCCAACGACACTCACTGTCAGGAACACCTTCAGATATTTCGGCATGTGACGAGATGGAAACCCCAGACTACGCCGTCTTTTTTCCATGGCGAAATACCACCAGTAGGAACCGACACCAGCAAAACTCACCAAACACAACAGAATCTGGACACCCAACATTCCAGCCACTTTGTCTCCATATCGTAAGAGTCAAATACCCACCTGAAAATCACCCAGGGCCCGACAAACAGGCTTATTTCGAGTATGATCAAAGCTCAATTTTATGAAAATGAATTTCATTCTCAATTAATGGCGAGCATGTTATTTACTCAACTTATAAAAAATCAACTCTTGATCGCTAACAAAACAGACCACATTTCTATCATTTTAGAATTGATTTTAACGGTGATACCCAATCTGATATTTTTTCGGGGTGATTCCAAAAACCTTCATGAACGATTTGGTAAAGTGGCTTGGGCTGGAAAAACCGCACAGATAAGTTATTTCAGTCATATTTTTCTCTCCCTGTTCCAACAGTTTCTTACTGTACTCCAGTCGTTCATCCCGCATGATTTCAAAAACTGTTTTACCATATACAATGCGGAAAACAGCGTTCAGTCTCCCCTTGTTTATTCCAGCATTCCGAGCAAGTTCGCGTAGGCTGGGCACCGCCGTGAAATCAGAACTTATACGTCTGTACACGGCTTTTGCCGCTTCCCTTTCCTCCTGGGTGACAGGATGGTTCTGGAACACATCCTCCCCAGAAGACGAAGAAAACCCCCGGAGCAATAAATACAGAAGTTCCATTTTTTTGCAGGCCAAATATATGTCCCACAGTCTCCCACGAGGTATTTTGGAAATCACTTGATGCACAGTCACTTGCAAGGAGAGCGGCAAAGAGATCTTCTCCCACAACACTTCATTGGAATGCAGGAAAAGAGACCGTAATTTTTTGAGAAAAGGGCATTGTGTCGCCTGCTCAAGGTCCGGCAATATATCCTTGTCCATTCGCAACGCGACAGCTTGAAATGGGGCCCCTTTCTCGACAAGCGCTCTCCCGCACATATGTTGCATGCAGGAAACCACACCTTCTCCTCTGGAAAGAGAAAACGAGACGCCGGAATGCACTGAGCTTTCTTCCATTCCCCCCTGAAGCTCACCCGAGATAGGATGGTAACAAGAGCAGGAAGCATTCACCAGCACATGCCCAGATGTGCACAGGACAAATTCAATGGCATCGCTGGCTATGGAAAAATCACAATGCTGAAATTTTTCATTCGGTTGGCTGTCATAAATATGAAGAGACACGCCTGGAAATCCCAAACTGTTTTGATGCGAACGGGCCACGGTCCCCGGAGGAATCCACGTTTCCCGATTTGGTTTCAACCGCTCACTGACCGTATGCCCAGGGGAGAGTCCGTTTTTTCTCCCTCTCACGACATCCCAACCATTCTCTCTATGCCGCATTCTCTTCTCCTGCTCATGTTTATCAACACAAACTCCGCAGGTGAGCCGAAATACTCTATCAGAGCACGGCATCCCAATCAGCTGGAAGGACATCCGGCAACTCCAAATGTGTGGCAATTTGCTGTCCCTCTTCCAGACCTGCGACCACTTCAGTAACGAACAAGCCATCAAGTCCAGTTGTGACTTGTACGGGGTACACCCCATCCCCCTCACAGACAAAAACAACATGCTTGTCACCAACCCATTTGAATGCCGCATTCGGCACACAAAGCACATGTTTTTTCTCAACGACTGACACGTAACATCGAGCTGTCATTTCCGGTCTGAGCAAATGAGCATCTTCCGGCGATACCCGTACGAGCGCTCTGTAATAGACAATATTATCCCGCAATTCGGGACCGGGGTGAATCAGAGCCACCTGTCCGGAAAACTCCTTTTCCGGATAGGACTCAACAGTGTATTTCACTGCAGCCCCTTGTTTGACAGACCCGATATCGTTTTCATCAATCAGGATCTGCAGCTCCAGCCTCTCTGTGTCTATGATGGTAATGAGATTCGCCACCTGCAATCCTGCCACTACAGTTTCCCCTTGCCGCGCAGTGATTTCACTCACCACACCAGACATGGGACTGACAAGGTGTGCGTATGAGAGACGCGTTGTGCATTGTTTCAGGGCCGCTTCCGCTTCAAGAACAGCATCTTCAAGAGAAGGTATCTCATACTGAAATTCACTTTCGAGTCGTTCTTTGGTACTGCGCCTCGCCACAACCGTCTGCTCTGCGACGCGAAGCGTGCGGATGGTGTCGTCCAGCTTTTCTTCGGCCACGTGTCCGCTTTGTGCCAGTTTCTTGTTTCGGGCATAGGTCTGCGCTGCATATTTTTTTTCAACTTCCGCTTCATGAAGGCTGGCCGCCGCTTCTTTTATCTGGAGAGGATACTTCATCTTCTGTTGCATGAGCTGCGTTTTCAATTTCTGGATTGTCGCCCTGTTCTGCTGGCAAATGAACTCCTGCTCGCGTCCGTCAAGTTCGGCAATAAGCTGTCCTTTGGTGACCGCATCACCCAATTTCACGTACAATTCGGAAATTACGCCCGTAAATCGAGTCCCGAGTTTGACAACAGCTCCTTCCTCAGGACGGACAACGCCTGTGGCCAGTATTTCCTTTTTGACATCACCATATTCAATATATGCGGTCTCCAGTACATTGACCCCTTCCACCTCTTTACCACTGACACGGGTAATGACGACAATGCCACCGACAAGAACGACAGGAATAATCCAGAGAAAACGCTTTCCTGCCATCGGACGAAGCTTTCCCAGGAACCGCTTGAAAAGTGAAACGACATGGGGCGTTTCAGACATATATTTTCTCCATTCCCAAAGTGTTATAACAACACATCAACTAGGCTGTTGCCGCTTGCGGAGCCTCTTCGTGCCCACTAACAATAGAACGGGCCGCTGTCTGTTGCTCCCACATGCGGGCATATCTGCCATCTGCGGCAACCAATGTATCGTGTGAGCCTCGTTCGAGTATGCTGCCACCTTCGACCACAAGAATCTGATCCGCAGCAACAACCGTTGCCAGACGATGTGCAATCAACAGCAGAGTCTTGCCTGACACCAGATTCTGAATTGCCTCCTGAATCATCCGCTCGTTGTCGAGATCAACCGAAGCTGTCGCCTCGTCCAGCACAATGATCGGAGAATCTTTGAGAATTGCACGGGCAATAGACAGACGCTGCCGCTGACCACCGGAGAGATTACACCCATTTTCCCCCACCAAAGTATCGTAGCCCTTCGGCATCATATCGATGAATTCACTGCATCGGGCGGCCCGGGCAGCAGCAGACACTTCTTCATCTGATGCAGAAGGTCTGGCAAACCGAATATTCTCTCTGATGCTGTCATCAAAAAGTGACACGCGCTGGAAAACCACACTGATCTGATTCCACATGTCTTTTTCTGTCATATTTCGAATATCAACCCCGCCAATGAGAATCGAACCGGAATCAACATCCCAGAAACGGCACAGCAGGCTGGCGATGGTCGATTTACCAGCGCCGGACATGCCCACGATGGCGGTCATGGATTTGGCTGGGACAACAAAACTCACATCTGACAAAGCAGTATCAGATTCATAGGCAAAGGATACATTTGTAAAGGAAACGGAACTCTCCGCGGGCATGGAGCCAGTCTTGACAGGTCGGGGGAGCAACGGCGCGTCGTCCACTTCTTTCAGCCGTCGAGCCGCAGCCGCCATTTGCTGCATAAACCCCAACAGATCCACGAGTTCATGAGTAGGTCCGTACACTCGTATGCACATGACAGCCGCAAAAACAAAATGTGCAAAATATAAATTCCCAGCCGCAGTCCCCGCGTTCAGGGGAAATCCGAATCCCACAAGCCCGGCATAACCAAGTTCGAGACATGTAAAATACAGGATAGCCGCTGTCCCGACGTACTTCACGAGCCCCAAGTTGACATCACGATGCCTGATTGCGGCATCAGTGTATAAAGCCGCCCGTTTTCCCTTGAGGCTGAATAATTTGATAACACTGATACCATGGCAAAATTCCACTGTTCTGGAAACGAGATCACTGGTTGCTGCAATGCGTTCCGGCATTCTTGCCGCCAAACGCCCATTGATCCAACGCATGAGCAAAACACCGGGCACAAGGCCGCTTGCTGCGAGCAAAGCAAGCCGCCAATCCACAAGAGCAATGCAGCAGACACCACCGACAACCTGTGCAAGCACACTGGCTGTCGCCGCTATCTTTTCCACAAAAACCGGCTCGACGCTGGATAAATCATGCAACAAAGCTCCACTGATTTCACCCAAATCCCTGCGGGAATACCATGACACCGGAAGCTGGCGCAGACGATCCGCATAGTGCAGGCGTAACCGTTCCAGAATCTTGAACCCGGTCATGTGCCCCACACTGATGGATGCAGAATGAACGCCGAAACGCACCAACACGATACCCAAAAGACTCACACCGCAAGCCAACGCACCCCAGCCGGCCGCAGTCTCAGGGAAAAGTACTGACAAGAGTGCATGGTACAAGACAACAACCGGTAAAAGCGAAAGAAAACCATCCACAGCGCGAAGCCCTGTCCCGATCATCATCCTCTTCAAAAACGGACCTGCGAGCATTTTGACTAATTGAACCATTATGCCACCTCCTGCGCGGGCTTCCATTCGGAATTGTGCTGCGATAATTGCCATAAATCCCTGTACATACCGCATCGATGCAACAAATCAGCATGCCTTCCGACATCGATGACATGCCCCTTGTCAAGCACGACAATCTGATCAACTCCCGCAATGGTTTCAAGACGATGAGCCACAACAATGGCAGTCCGACCATGCAGGCTACCGGAGAGCGCTTTATTCATTTCAGCTTCAGTAAAAGCATCAACAGCAGAGGTCGCTTCATCAAGCAGGAGAATCGGAGCATCCTTGAGCAACGTCCTTGCCAGGGCAATCCTCTGTCGTTCACCACCAGACAAATTCGCGCCAAGTTCTCCAGCGACGCTGTCATACCCCTGAGGTTGTGCGGCGATGAAGTCATGGCAACACGCCTGCCGGGCGAGTTGCTCGACTTGAGAGTCCTCGGCATCCAGCTTGCCCATACGAATGTTCTCACGAAGGCTTTCATTAAATAATATGTTTTCCTGGAACATGAAGCCTATCTGCCCCATGAGCTCAGGTTCTGACATACTGCGGATGTCTTTCTCACCAATTTGAATAGAGCCGGAGGAAACATCCCAGAAACGCGGGACGAGACGGAGCAAAGTACTTTTTCCCGAACCGGAAAATCCAACAAGCGCTGTCACCGTTCCATGGGGGACAGTAAAACTCACGTCATGAAGAACATTTCCATCCGTGCCGTAAGCAAATGACACGTTGGAAAAAACCATATCTCCACCGGCATTGAGTTTCGAACCGGTTTCGGTTGAACTACCAAAAGCATGACCAGTCAATTCCTGTGCTTGCGGGTCATTTCCTTCACCTGTCGCTGCAATGAGTTTCGCGGTATGGCCTTCACCTCTCTCAGGAACCGGCAGAGGGGCGGTATCCCACACCTGCTTCATACGTCGATAGCCCTCAAAAACACGGAGCAAAGCGTCATTTTGTTGCAACACCTTAAAAATGGGAGGGCTGAACTGCATGGAGAGAAGGACACAAAGGGTCAAACTTCCTGCCGAGAGAGAGCCTCTTCCATAAAGCCACAACCCAAGTGGCAGTGTGAATAATATGGGATTTTCAATAGCAATAATGAAACCGGCTCGGGGAAGCGCCCAACGCTTTGCCCAGGTTTCCACAACGTCCTGATACTCCCTCACGGCATCCATGAAATTGTTCAGCCCGGAGACAGTATGGGAAAACGCCTTGATCTCGTGGATATTACGTACAAACTCAATAATTCGACTATTCAGGTTTTCCTGCGCGCTATGATAGCGAGCGGTTTCCTGCATATAATCCTTTGAGGCAATGGACATGATCATGATGGCCAGCGGAACGACAACCACAGTCGCAAGTGCCATTCGATAGTCTACCCATACAAGTGCAGCCAGAACAAGAAAGGGCATGACCAATGCGGCAGAAAGATCCTCAAGATGATGAGCAATGAACCCTTCAAATTCCTCCACGTCATCAACGAGCATCTTTTTCAACTCACCGGTGGTGGAACTGGAAAAAAAACCGAGGGGAAGAGTCGCCAAGTGGTCTGCAAGGCCTGTTCTGATTTCATATAAGGTTTCATAGGCAACAGTATGGGCAAGTCCTCCGGCGACAGTCCGCAGCAGCAACCGTGACAGCAAGGCGCAAAGCACAATCCCACCCATGGTATATTGCGTGGCACTGTCAGAAAAAGCCATGGTTCCGGTAGAGAATCCATCGACGATAAACGCAATGACAAGACTGGGGGTCAGCCCCAGCAGAGCCGCAATCCCTGAGGCGACACAGGCAATAATGAGCCTTCGCTTATTGGCGTCTGAAAAACCAAGCCCACGGATCAGATCTCTCAATTGTCCCAAATAACTTTGACGCTCTTCCATAGTGTTAGCCAAACCTTTATCTGCAAAAAGTGCAGGATAAAAAAGGCCTTCGGAGCACCAATGAACTCCGAAAGCCTTTTGTTTAGAAGGAAACCTGAGCCATAATGCCCAAGGAACGAGGAGCGAGCATCGGTCCGACGCTTGTCTGCCCAGCCATCATCGAAGAGTTGTCGAAAGCAGTGGACATGACCTCTTCATTCAACAGGTTTTTCCCATACAAATAGACGCTATAGTTTTCTTTTTCATACCCGACTTTGGCACTCACCATATTCACGGGATCTTGCAGTGTCGTATTATCCAAATCGATATAGTAGGAATCGACGTAGGTATTTTCTGCTCGTATGAACAGCCCTTCAAGCACGCCACTCTGGACCGTATGCTGTACGCCGAGGTTGAATTTGACATCAGGAGAATAAGGAGTCTCAGCGCCACTGTAGGTTGCGGAGCTATCGCCCGCATCATCGACCTCCGCTTCCATAAGCGTCAATGCACTGAACACGTCCCACCCGTCGGTCACGCGGTATTTTGCTTCGACTTCAAGACCCTGACTATGAGATTCACCGGCATTGTCCACGACTGAACCAGCGGGAATCAGCTTGATGAGCTGCTGATCCTTCATAAGAATATAAAACAGAGCACAACTCAGATCGAGACGATGATCGAGAAGACTGGTTTTGGAGCCAATTTCATAACTCCATGAATACTCGGAATCGAAGTTCTCTTCTGCCAAGGGCACATTCGCGGTCATGAACCCGCCGGGTTTATACCCTCGTGTAACAGAGGCATAGACATTGATGTCCGGAGTAAAACGATACTCAACAACACCTTTGGGCAGAATTGCAGAGAACGCTTTTTTCCCTTCCGCATTGTACGTAGCATCAAGTCCAAACGCACTCAGGACTGCGGCGTTCCCTTCATTCAAGGCGTCCCCTTCCATATCCTTATAGACTTGATCGTAGCGGAGACCGCCAGTGACATAGATTTTGTCGGTCAGTCCATACGTGGCCTGACCAAAGACCGCTCCGTTATAGACCTTGACCGTTGTATCCTGGTTGCGGATAACATCACCAAGACCGGAAAAAGCGGGGTTTACAGTGACCAGGTAACTATTGGTAATGGAGTACACATCGCGGGTACGCTGCTTCTCATACGAACCATACACGCCGGAGACCCATTGCAAACGAGCATCCTTATCCAAGGTATGCAGTCGTAACTCCTGGGAGAACTGACTGTTGTTCAATCGAAAACGACTGCCCAGATAATCGTTCGACGTAAAATCCACATCACTGTTCTCTTCATAGGAATAATCCCGATGCCCGGTCACCGATGTCAGCCCAATGCTGTCACCATCATTTTCCATCGTAAGAACCTGTCCGAATGCTTCCGACTCCACTCCACCCAGATCATCCTGATCAGTATGCCACGGGTCATCAGCAAAATTCTGAGCAGTATTATAGATGCTGTAGTCACCATGTCTCCGATACCCGTTCAAATTCAAATTAACGGAAAAGTCATCGGAGGGTTGAAGTGCGAGCTGCCCGCGCAGGCTGAAGCTCTCAGACCCGGCACCATCCTCGTCACGGGTATCATTCTTGAAAAACCCATCTGAATGCTCATACCCACCGGCAATACGGACAGCCGCAGTCTCCGACAAAGGCGCATTCACCATGCCGCTCAATCGCTTCGTATTATAGGATTCATAAGCCGCTGAAAAATCAACTTCCTTTTCGAATACCGGTTTTTTGGAACGCATGACCATAGCACCAGCAAGGGTATTGGGTCCGTACAAAGTCCCCTGTGGGCCACGTAAAACTTCTACGTCTTCCATATCGAAGAACATTGGTTCATATCCACCGTTGATACTCACACCATCACGAAAAAGGCCTACCGGGCGACTGAAAAAGTCAGATCCTCCCGACACCAAGCCGCGAATGTTGATAATGGTATGAGCATCCGCTCCGCCAATACTGCGGGCAAACACCCCTGCCGTATACCGAGACAACTCATCCACATCTTCAAGCTGGGCATCTTCGATCTGCTGGCCATCGAAGTAGCTGATACTCACCGGGACCTCGACCAAACGTTGTTCGAGCTTCTGAGAAGTCACCACAACATCTGGTAATGTTACATTTTTCCTGTTCTGCGCGTCTTCCTCATCCTTTGACGCAGCTTCTACCACCTCGGTGTCGGAAACCGGATCAGCTGCAAAGCCCGCCCCCGGTAAGCCAAGCAACAGCACCGTTGCGAGGCAATAAGACACCACTCTCTCCTTGACAAAAAACCCCATGATAACTCCTTTCTCAACTCTCGACAGTGAAAGACGATTGACGACAACTCCAAGGCGAAAACCCACCTCTCTATTGAATGAAAATGAAATCCATTCTCAATAGAGCCATACAAAAATTGCTACGCAAGCCAGAACTCAGCTACCTGCGTAGCAATCAACACCACCGAATAGGTATACGGCAGCCCCGCATCCGACTCACGTCGTCAACTTGGACTCACCGCAGACGATTGAATCTTTATTCCGCAAACAAGGATTCAATCTGCGTACAGATCTCTTCAACCAGACCCGCGATGTTCAGATCTGGATTCATCACGAGCCGGAGCGGTATCCCGGAGACGGCAAGCATAAGCATTTCAATACGAGCATCTAATGTCTCCGCTGACCAATGAGGGCGATACTCGGCAGCTATGGTCATGAGCTGTGCCTTGACTGAAGCATCGTGCAAACGCATGGCTTTTGCCACCTCAGGATTCCTGCTCATCTCAGCCATAATCTCGAACATTATGGCAATCTTCTTGTCACCTGCTTTCAGTTGACACTGCACACGCGTTTGAGTCTGAAGTATTTCCACAACATCATCAGTTTCTTCAAAGAGCGTCTGCAACCCCTCCTGAAGGGCCTGTACCTGTGCTTCCACTAGCGCGCAGACAATCGCATCCTTGTTTTCAAAATACCCGTAGATATTTCCGATACTCATTTTCGCGGTCTTCGAAAGCAATGACATTCCGGCACCGCAAAACCCGTATGTCGCAAAACATTCTTCTGCGGCTTCAAGAAGTTGCATTTTCCGTGCTCTTGCCCGGTCTTCATCCCGGTGCATTTTTATTGACTGCAATCCGCCCCCTTTCCACTTTTTCGGTACGATTCATGTTTGACAGCACGATAGATAGAACGAGCGATCGTTCTATGTCAACACCAAACTTATATCATTTTTGTGAATCTTTATGAAACCAAGCAATTGCAGCAACATAAGGACCTTTCACTTGGACGTTTTGCACTTGAATTTTTCTGCCTCCATGAAAGACAGTTCCCATTTCATTTTGCACACACGGAATCTTTATACTGTCCATAGGCAGTGCAAGTCCTTGCCCTATTGCCTTATGAACAGCCTCATGCCGGACCCAGCATTGCAGAAAGGCCATATCTGCATCATTGGCCAAGCTTATGCTCAAATGCTCTTCGGCTGAGAACCATCTGCCACTTATCAATGCAGCCTCGGGGACAGGAGCAATCTTTTCGATATCCACGCCGAGTTCATGCTCCAAGCTGACGCCAAGCAATGCCCGATTCCCGGAATGGGAAAGGGTAAAATCGAGCTTGCTCTCCGACAGAAAGGGCTTCCCCCCATCCGAATAGACCAAAGGAACCTCACTTCTTTCACACCCAAGATACCCCGCCAGCACCCCCCTTAGCCACAGACGACATTGAATATATCGATTTCGTGAGAGAGGACACCCGAAAAGGTCAGCCTTTTCCTGTTCATCTAGGCTCAATCCGTCAAGCATGCTTTGACTGCTCCAACCAGCTTCAATGTCGTCCAACTGCCAGAGATGAATCTCACTTTCAGCAATGAAGAACTGACCGTCCCTTCTCCTTTCCAAATTCCAGACTCGCTCCACTTTTCATCTCCATAGACCAAATACAAATAAAACAATCAATCACCTTAAAAAGTTGCAAACAATGATAGCATATCCACTCTTCTCTCTCGATTCTTTTCACGCCCTACGTTCTCAAATATAAATAAAAGAATCTTGTTTTATAGTTTCCTATCCACTTTACGCATAGCGTTTCATAATCACTCTTCGACTCGGCTAGATTGATAATGAAAATCAAAATCAATTATCAATCTATGGCCTGTTGAGAATCGATTCATGTAAACAAGCTATAACAGAGGGATACAATGTACACGACGAACCCGGTCTCTAGTCATCAATTAGTGAATACCTTGACCACAGTACTCGAAGAAACCGCTATTCGGTTTCCAGACAAGGGCATAACATATGTCAATCCAAGCGGTTCTACCGAGGATTTCCAAAGTTACCCTCAGCTCCTCTTTGAAGGAAAAGCCACTGCACATGTTTTGTATAAAAAAGGCTTCAAACCCGGAGACCACCTCATCATCGCCGTAGATGATTCAAAAAGTTTCCTGAATATTTTCTGGGGGTGCCTTTATGGGGGAATTATACCAGCCCCTGTTTCGCATATCCGCACCCCCAACGCAGACTCCATGGAAATTCAAAAGATAGTGAACATCCAAGGAATACTTGATGCTCCTGTTATTGCAGAGAGCAGCAATATCGGCGCTTTCAGGGTGCTGGAGGCAGAGCTTGCAAAACGAAAAGGGGAACTGCTTGCATCAGAGACGCTTCTCAACGAAGCCGAACTCGCTGACATTACTATGGCCGACTTCTATACGCCCTCACCAAATGATATCGCGGTCCTCCAATTCTCTTCCGGTAGTATGGGAATGCCGAAAGGAGCCAAGCTTACCCACCGCAACCTCTTGGCAAACATCATCGCATTGCAGAATGTCGAACAGGTAACCGATGAAGACACGATGGTCTCATGGCTGCCATATTTTCACGATTTCGGTCTCTTCGGCTGCCACCTCATGCCTCTGCACGCCGGTATGAAGCAGGTCAAAATGAGCCCCTTCCAATTTGCGCAACGCCCTTTTCTCTGGATGCAGAAAATACACGAACACAAGGCAACAGCGACTTCCACCACCAATACAGGGGTGGAGCATCTGCTCTCATACATCAAATTGCGCAAGAAACGGCTTCCCGAGGTTGATCTCTCCTGCCTCAAGACCTTCACTGTCGGCGCGGAAATGATCTCAGCACAATCATGCATCGACCTTGAGGAAGCCCTCGGTCCAATGGGATTTCCCCGCAATATAATCATGCCCGGATACGGATTAACCGAAACCACTCTGGTTGCGACATGCCATCCAAACGGACTTCCCATTCAATCAAGCTTCATTGACAGAGAAGCAATGGCTTCACGCAACATCGCCCGATATGTGGAACAGACACATGCCAATGCTGCACAATTCACCAATGTTGGGCCAGCAGTCAGTTTCTGCCATATTCGTATAGTGGATAGCGAAGGAAAAGAACTCCCGGAAAAGCATATCGGGGAAGTGCAGATATCCGGCGAGAACGTTATTACCGAATATCATAATGCGCCGGAAGCCACTGCACAGTCCTTTCACGACGAATGGTTTGCAACCGGGGACCTCGGCTTTATGAACAAAGAGAAAGAACTTTTTATCGTTGGCCGGGGAAAGGAACTTATCATCGTCCGAGGACAAAATTACTACCCTGCGGACATTGAAAAAATCGCCCTCACTGGTTTGGAAGAGAACTTTCGCGTTGTTGTTGCCTGCGCCGCATACAATGACAAAACATCCCGCGAAGAAACAGTGCTGTTCTATATTCCTGCAAACAAAAAGGAAAATTTGGAAGAGACTGCACACGCCCTTATGCGGATCAATGAGAATGTCAGCACCCTCGCAGGATTCAGTATCGACCATTTCATTCCCATGAAGCAGGCGGAAATCCCCCGCACATCCAGCGGGAAAATAATGAGGAAATACCTCTCTGAACAATTTCGAGCCAATGCCTTTTCCGAAAAAGCGCTGGCTGTCAAAGAGGCACTGGCAAAGCTCGATGCTCCAGCCAATCCGGAAACACTGGACCATGAGACAGTGGTACGGGAGGCCTGGTCAGATGTCCTGGCTCTTGATGGTGACACAATCGATCAACACAAAAACCTGTTCAAACTTGGGGGAGATTCCATCCGTGCCATGCGAATTCAAGCTCGGCTGGAAGACACATATGGGGTCAAGATAGAGAGTAATTTCTGCTATCTGTTCTCAACCATTGCTGCACAGACAGCCTATTTCGAGACTCGGGACTTCAGCATCGAACCGCCACAAAACGAGCTTGAAGCCATTGTCCAGAAAATCGTGGCCAATCACCTCGGTGTCCCCAATGACACGGTTGGTGTGACGGAAAACCTTATCAAACGCATCGGGTCCATTTCCGATATGCTCGCCATTGTAGAAGAAATAAAACACTGCTTTGCGGAGGTGCCCTTTACTGACGCATTCCTACAGTGCTCCACACTTCGGGGCATGGCCGAATATTTATGGCCCCTCGTCTTTCCGGCTCCAGGTGAGCAGGAAGACGAATTCCTGCCGTTGATGCATTTCCAGGAGACTCTCTACTTTCACCACAAAGGATTTGTTCGCAACGAACCAAGCGGCCTCAGTTGCTACATTTATCTGAATGCCAATATGACAGGCCAATTGGATCTACCGACCTTCAATAAGGCGCTCAACTATGTCGTGAGCCGGCACCCCGTGTTGAGAACTGTCATAGACGAGGAACAGGCCAAACCTCGTATGCGAGTTCTCGCCGAAGTGCCTGAAATTGAGACAGGCTACATTGAACAAACCCACTTGTCGGAGAAAGACCGCGCTGAATACATCCGTTTGCGTGGTCTCGAACATAACGACTACCGCTTTGATGTGACCCAATGGCCCCTATTTTTCTGCGAAATCACCAAATTCGAAGAGGAGAAGCATGTCTTCATGATGAATATCGACCACCTGCTGGTGGACGGCTACAGCTATATGCAGGTTTTCGAGGAACTCTTCAATACTTACGACAGGATGCGCCGAGAGCAACCATGGGAGCTGGAGCCGCCACAAATGACCTTTGGCGACTATGTCCGCATCGAGGGACTGCGCCAACGCACCGCTGAATACCAACAAGCCATGAAATTCCAGCTGGAAGTCTTCAAAGACCTGCCGGACAAGGCGACCCTGCCTTTTCGCCGGAACCCGGCCATGCTGAAAAAAGTCGAATTCGACACTTTTTACCAGGAGATAGAGCCGGAAATAATCAACGAGCTCAATTCCATCGCAATGGAACACCAGATATCCCTCAATGCCATGCTGCTGGCTGCCTACTTCAAACTGATGAATATATGGTGCCATCAGGATGATCTCATCATCAACATGCCAGTGTTCAACCGTGAACAATACTTCGCCGGAGCCCGAAAGACTGTCGGCAGTTTCATCGACATATTTCCGGTCCGTCTGAAAACATCGTTTGAAGAGCCAATACTGGATATCGCCAAAAAAGCTGAGGCCTTTACCCGAAAGCTTCTGGAAGTTCCGGTATCCTCGATCGAACTCTCCCGACGCATTTTCGAACGGGAGGGACGCCGAGCGACCTCCATGAGTTCAATTATCTTCAGCAACTCCATCGGAATGTATGCCGGAGAAGTGAGCAAGATGGAAAGCCTCAAGCTGGATACTCCCGAATTCCGCACCGGCGCTCCAGGCACTTTCATCGATCTTGTCATATACGACTACCGTGCTCGAATGGATCAGGAAGATACCTATTATTTCAACTGGAACTATATCCGGGACAGCTTTGACATTCAATTCATCCAGATTATCTCGGAGCAATATGAAACTCTCCTCCAACAGGTTATCAGCAGTTCCAGAACACGAGATGAAGAAAGCCAGTTCACATGCGCGGACATCATTCCCGAACAGTACCGTTCCCTTATTGAGAACGTCAACCAAACCGCAGTCGAGATACCGGAGAAAACACTCCATGAATTGATCGGACAAACCATGGAAAAACATCCAGACAAGACTGCCATAACATCAAAAGAACAGACCATCAGCTATCAGCAGTTCAACACGCTTTCCGGCGATGTGGCCAGGACACTTGCACAGCATTCCATCGGCAAGGGTGATTTCGCGGCCCTGTATATGGGCAGAGACCAGACACTTCCCATGGCTCAGCTGGGGGCCATGCGAGCTGGGGCAGCTTATGTCCCTATAGACATTGATTATCCCATAGAACGTATTGCGTATGTATTGGCTGATTCCGGTGCCCGTGTCCTGCTGACACAATCACATCTCCTCGGGGCACTGCAAGAGCATCTCAAGACGGTTGAATTGATTCTTGTCATGAATGAGGATGTCGAACCACAGGATATCCCATCCTCTCTGCGCGAAAAGACCATCCTTCCCCACGAAGTCTTCACCGAAAAACAGGATATTGCTCTCCCGATATGTACACAGGATGACCTCGCTTACATGTTGTATACATCCGGCTCCACCGGCAATCCCAAAGGGGTGATGGTTACTCACCGAAATATTGTCAACTTTCTTCACTGGGTGCATCGTGAGATCGGCATTTCGCAAGAAGAACGCATGGCCTTATTGACGTCCTATGCTTTTGACATGACCCTCACAAGCAACTGGACCGCATTCCTCGCCGGTGCCACACTGCATATATTGTCGGAAGAAGACACCAAAGATGTGAAAACCCTCCTGCTTTTCCTGCAAGAAAAGGACATCACCTTCCTGAACGTTACTCCGTCCCACTTTTCTCTCATCGCCAATGCACGAGAATATATCTCGAATGACTCCATGCCCCTGTACCCAACCATGCGCGTGATGCTTGGGGGTGAAATAATCAATACCAAAGACCTGAATCTCTGGCTCTCACACTACCCGCAGCACAGATTCATCAATGAATATGGTCCCACGGAGACCACTGTGGCTTCCACATTCTTTCCCATTCCGGTGACAGATGAAAACACGATAGATTTGCACACTGTCCCTATCGGCAAACCGGTATACAATACGGAAGTTCACATTCTCGATGCCGACATGAATCCATGCATGGTCGGTGTTCCCGGTGAATTGTGCATCGGGGGAATGGGAGTCACCAATGGCTACCACCAAAAACTTGACAAGAATGAAACCGCTTTCGTGCCCAATCCGTTTGATGACGGGATCACCAAAATATACAGGACCGGTGATGTGGTGCGTATGCTGAGTGACGGCACCCTCCAGTATCTCGGGCGCAATGATCATCAGATAAACCTGCGCGGCTACCGGATTGAAGCAGGAGAAATTGAAGCTGCCATGCGTGCCCATGAATCCGTAACTGAAGTGGTCATAGTCCCCCGTGAGGATATTTCCGGGAGCCTTGTGCTCGTTGCATTCTACACCGGGCCACATGGTCAGGCAGAAACCCCTTCCTTGCGCGCCTTCCTGGCAAAAGGCCTCCCGGAATACATGATCCCATCCCACTTCGAACATCTCGAAAGGATGCCGTGCACCCCAAGCGGAAAACTCGATATAAAAGGACTTCCCGAAGTCACGATTACCGCTGAGCAGTTCAGTGATGGTTCAGAGACCCCCACAACAGACCTGGAACTTCAGATCGCAGCCATCTGGGAAGACGTACTCGGCATGAGCGGACTTGGATTGAACAACAATTTCTGGGATGTGGGCGGCGATTCGCTCAAGGCGATGCGGCTTATAATGCGCATGAAAAAAGAAGGGTACATTGATTTCGGCCTTCGCGAAGCCTTTCAGTACCAAACAATCGCCTCCATCGTAGAACACATAGAAAAACAACATGAAAAAAAACAGGCAGAATCCGATATACTGACTCTCTCCTCCCGACAGTTCCCACTGGCACAAGTCTTCTGCCTACCATATGCCTGCGGCAACCCGACCATGTATAGAGAACTGGCTGCCGAGCTCCCCACAGATTATACGATCCTGGCCGCAAACATGCCCGGACATGGCAAGGAAGGAGAACCGCTTGATTCGATTGAATCACTTGCAGCCATGTACACGAAACACCTCTCCGAAAGGGCTCAAGAAACACCTCTCTTTCTCGTTGGATACTCATTTGGGGGACACATAGCCTATGAAATAGCCCGTACGCTGGAAGCACACGGTACTCCGGCCAGCGGTGTTGTCATCATTTCAAGCCCCCCTCCGGGCGTCTTGGAAGGCTTGAACTCTCTCCTCAGCAGCTCTGACGAAGAATTGCTCCACCATTCAAAATCAATCTACAAGTATGACTTCAGCCAGATGATTGAAAGCGAAAGGGATCGATACCTCGCGACACTCCGGGTGGATACCAGCGCCATGGTCAATCACCCCTTTGCAGAGACACTGGCGACGCCTGTCCTGATCGTGACCGGAAAGAATGAAGAGGAACCGGCCATCCACAGCAAAGCCCGCGACTGGGAGAAGGCTTTTTCAAAAGCTCAGTACAGGGAACTCAATGGAACACACATGCTCATAAAAACTCATGTCAGCGAACTGGCAAAACATATCTCGAACTTTATTGACGAGTTGTCCATTACATAACGTTTTGAAAACATGCCAACAGCATGGGTTTCGCAGGACCATTCTCAGTACGATAGAAAAAGAGAATACAGGTTCCCCCCTCTTTCATTCGAAAAAGGTTGTGGAACCTGTTTCATCCCATTGACGCAAAGGATATTGTTCATGTTTCGATATACACACAAGACCTGCTCCCGCTGCCACCTCCAGCAAGACTCATATCACAAAGTTATGCTCAATGAGGATGGCGTGTGCTCATTTTGCACTCAAAACCTTGTTGCACCGAAACGCAATTGGGAACAGCTCAAGAACATCTTCGAAGAAAAAATACAGCAGGCGAAAGGGAAAGGAGAATATGATGGGTTGATCATGCTGAGTGGAGGAAAAGACAGTGCGTATATGGCCCACATGCTCACCAGAAAATACAACATGAAACTACTCGGATTTATCATCGACATCAATTTCGAATACCCGGAAACCTTTGAAAATGCGGCAACCATAGCAGAAAAGCTGGATATGCCCTCCGTCATTTTCCGCCAAGACCCTGAACTGATGCGCCAATACTACGCCTTTCTATTCTGCAACAAGACCATTCACCAGGAAGACTGCGGACAGGTTTGCACATTCTGCGGCCGTTTTCTCATTCAAACGGCAACGGATTTTGCACGTCGAATGGAGATTCCATTGGTCTTTTCCGGTCACAACCCTGACCAGATATTCCTGATGGGAGAGAGCATTGAAGACGATCCTGCACGCCTCCTGACCATGGAATTCAATATGGAAGTGGTTGCCGAAGAAACAGAAAGAGCGAGAAAGGCATGGCATCAAAAAGAAAAAACACCACAAGATCGCCTGTTCCCTTCGAAAATACACGCTCAAGGGGTGGAATTGGTCTTCCCCTTCCAGCACTTTCGCTATCAACCGGAAGCAATGATTGAAACAGTCAAAAAAGAACTGGACTGGGTCCCTATCAAACGTTTTTCCAAGACATACATTGCCTCTGGATGTAGTCTCGTCAAATTGTGGGCGTATTTGGCTTACAGCAACAATACCAACAGCTATGTGGATTTCGAATTCAGCAATCAGGTCCGGGAAGGGGTACTTTCAAGCGACAAGGTCGCACAATTCTACGAGCAATCAGACAAAGGATATGAAGAATTGGATGAAATTGTCATGAAACTTGGAATACGAAATGAAATCATGCAGATGCTACTGGAACGAAAAGGAGAAAAAGATGGACTTTATCAATACCTGACACAGACTGCGCACGCCACGCAAGCCTCTCCCCCGGAAGTCCAAACACACACCCAATCAACCTTGACAAATCGCCCCCCCCATAAGAGTGATTTCTTTAATCCTTGAGCGCGGCGATGACATCCACCCGTGCAGCCTGCCATGCGGGGTATGCCCCGGCGCACAGTCCGCAGCACACCGAAGCCAGAATGATACCAATAACCATGGAAACATCGTAAAATGCCGGGAGAAACCCAACCGAATAAATGGCCGTAGCAATACCAAGAGCCACGCCGGTTCCCAAAACCCCGCCCGAACCGGCCATAAGGACCGACTCCAGCAGGAACTGGCAGACAATATTGGTCGGAGTGGCCCCAACAGCCCTGCGCACACCAATTTCGAGCCTTCTGGCGCGGACAATAATCGTCATGATGGAAAGAATACCCAGCGTACCTATACTAAAGGAAATTCCTGCGCCAATGGCCCCAAGAACCCGAACCAGACGCATGGCCTTGGCCTGCATATCGTTGACCTGCTCGGAAAAAACGACAGAAAAGTCATCAGGAATTCCGGCTGAAAGATGATGCCGTTCGCGTAGGAGCGTTGTCACTGCAGTGGTGATGCGCGGAACCGATTTCCTGGAAGTAATCCGTAGCAGGGCACCAGAGACATGGTCCTGCCTATTCAGTCTGTGTATATACGTTGTCACCGGGACATAAACCTGCTCATCAACATTGACCCCGGAACTGTCCTGACCTTTCTTCTGCATCACGCCAACGATCAGCATCTCGGCAGTATGAAACCGGAGATATTGCCCAGTTGCAGCGGCTGGAGAAGGGAAAAGCCGATCGGCAATATCATACCCCAGCACGCACACCAACGCCTTGTGCGTCACTTCCACCTGGGAAAAATATCGACCATGCAACACGTCCATATTTCGAATGACATCAAACATGGCTCCTGTCCCGAGCAGAGGGCATGACGTCTTATTACGCCCAAAGGCGACTGTCGCATGTCCCAGGACATAGGGCACCACCAGTTCAACCTGTGGCACTCCCGCCCGTATGGCGTCCACATCAGTCAAAGTAAAAGTCGCAGCATTCATGCCGCCTGCACGATTTTCTATCCCACGGGAAAGAGCAACCCGACCTGCAGTAGCATCAATAATACGCGCACCCAACCGTTCACTTTCATGCACCACCTTCAATCCCACAGCATTGGATATATGCATAACCAACGTCAACATGAACGCACCGAGAAAGACTCCAAGAATTGCCATGAACGTTCTAAGGCGATGCGTTGTCAGCGCCTTGACAGCAGTCCGGATATTACGAACCTGCACAAGCCTGGCAAGCTGAAGAACCTGTTGTTGATCCGAACGGGAAAAATGAGGCGGAAGAATGGTCCTTAACGCCGCAATCCAAGATTTGACAAAAGAACCTGACAGGGAAGGAAAGACAGGATAAGCAGGCGTGCCATCTTTGCTACAGGAGTCATTTCTCGCAATCCTGTGCGCACTCGGCTGAAGCTGGATTGCCTCAGACTGATGCCGCAATGCACGCCAATATTCAGCAAGAGAAAAGTGACGCATCATCGCCCCTCTTTCAACGCAAGTACCGGCTCAAGTTGAGCAGCCCTGCGAGCGGGTTTGAGGCCAAAGGCAAATGCTACGACAAGCGCGGCCAGACAGGCTGTTGCAAAAACCGTTGCTGATAACTTCAACTCCAACATATCAAACTCAGCCAGAATGTCAGACAGCACCACACCAAGCATCAGACCAAAGACCGCTCCCATAAGGGTAAGGGCACAAGCCTCCATCAAAAATTGGAGCAAGATTGAACTATCAGAGGCTCCGACAGCTTTCTTGATGCCTATTTCCACCTGACGTTCCGTGACGGACAGATGAAATAGATTAGCGAGAATAACACCTCCTACGAGCAATGCGGCCAACGCTGTCACACCGAGAAAAACACCAAATCCGCCGCGCAAAAAACTCACGAACTGCAAGACTACAAGGGGAGAAATAACCAGAAAATCATCCGCCCCCCCCTCCTCTATTCCATGTAAATTCCGCATAAGAGCCTGCACACGCAACGCATTGCCCTTCATATTCCGTGTAGAAGCAAAGTTGATTCTGATGCCGTTGAGGTATTTCCTGTCCAAATTAAACCGCCGCAGCATGGTTGACGCAGGAAGGACCAGCCTGTCGTCCTGCTCTACTCCGGCAGCGACGATATTACGCGGGGTCAACACGCCCCGGACTATCAAAGGAGTACCTTCCAATGTCACGATTTTTCCCACAGGATTCTGACTGCCAAACAACCCGCGAGCCGCAAGGGTTCCCAACAGGCAGACGCTTGCTCCACTTGCCACATCATGTGCACTGAAATCCTCACCGTCCTGCAAATCCCAATTCCATGTGGCTTGATAATTTTTCCCACTCCCCACCACACTTGCCACAATATGACGCCGGGATGTCGCAGATGCGTGCATTTTTTCTCGAAGCAGAAATGGCTGCACAGAAACAACACCGGGAAGAGCCGTGCGTATCCGTTCAATATCATTCCACGTCAAGGTTCTGGGCCGATTTCCCATGGGCTGGTACATCAGATTGCCGCCAGCCACAAAAATGGCTGAAGGGCCAAAGGTCTCCGCCATCTCCTCCGCTTTTTTGGATGCTCCTTCCATGGCAGCGGTAATAATGGTCAAGGCTCCCACTCCCAGTGCGACGGCAAGCAGTATGAAAAGGGTACGTGCTTTGAAAACCCAAAGCGCTTTGAGTGAAAGTTTCAAGATTCTTGGGAAAATAGCCCACACATTGATGCTGGATGGAATATTTTCCTGAATCCCGGGAAGAGCATGCGGGAAAAAGAAACTTTTCCCACGAAAAAAAAAGTCGGAAACACTCATGCGACCCGTCCGTCAACTATATTGATGCATCTGTTGGCAGCAGCCGCGACTTGGGCGTCATGCGTAACAATAACGACAGTCGTCCCGCCAGCATTGATGGTCCCAAAAAGTTCCAGGATAGCGTGTCCTGTCACGGAATCGAGCTGCCCTGTCGGCTCATCCGCAAGCAATATATCCGGTCCATGCAGGAGTGCACGAGCCAAAGCCACACGCTGCTGTTGCCCACCAGAGAGTCTCGCGGGGGTATAATCCATGCGATCTGCCAAACCGACTTGCTCCAGTAAGGAGGACGCCCGTTCTTCCAACACCTTGCTTGGAGTCGTCACATAGCTCCCCGGAAGGAGAACATTTTCCAATGCTGTGGCGTACGGAAGCAGAAAAAAATTCTGAAAAACAAATCCGATCATACCGCCACGCAAGGCACTTCTCTGATTTTCATCCAGTGACGTGGTATCGACACCGTTCAAGGAGTAAGAACCGGAAGTGGGGCTATCCAGCAATCCAAGCAGATGCAACAAGGTGGATTTGCCGGAACCGGAACTTCCGATCAATGCCGCAAATTCTCCCTTACTCAATGACAAGGTAATGCCGTGCAGGACCTCGACAAAAGAATCTCCCTGTGGGTAACGCCGCGTAACATCATGCAATTCAACGACAATATCAGCAATCTCCGAAGAAGCCTGAGCCTCATGGGGGGTCACTACATCCACTCCGCCATCCGACGCTTTTACAGCTGACACATCCACCCTGACACCGCCTTGCCGTAAGAGAGATTGACCGTGCCCCCAAGTCCATGGGACAGGCGACCGACAATGCCCCCATATTCATTGAAACCGAGCAGCCCAATTGCAAAAACAAACAAGGCAAGTCCTACAGAAGCTTGACGGCACCAAAATCCACTGACTGCATCCATATACTCTCTGTAGGCATCTCCGAACCGAGGCAAAAGGACCTCTGATTCCTCAATGTACGTTGTCATCCACAGCATGGGTACAAGCAAAGGAAGCATAAGCAACGTGTAAAGAGCACCTGTCGCCAGACACAAACCTGAGATGAGAAAAAACATGGCCACCACACCGGGATGACGTAATTGCCCATATATACCGGTACGAAGCAGCTCTGTGGGAATCGAATAATCCTGCATCGTCACTGCAAAATTTGTACGGACAAAACGAAAACAATAATATCCGCCCGCCAATGCCAGAAGCACACCTATCATGCCCACCATCATTGCATTGGAACCGGAAGAAAACATGGTCCAAACAGTCTCGGAACTCCCACTTCGCACTTGCGGCAGCCACGGCATTACCAACCAAATATGGCCTGTGGGGATGCCCAGCAAGTGAAGAACAGGAATCATGTTCTTGGGCGGCAACCCCTTTCTGCGTCGTCTCTCCCGGTATCGGAAATAGATCAGATACATGAGCGCCCCCGGGAATCCACTGGCCGCGCACGCCAACTGAACCCAAAACCACACGTCCGACGACATGGCACGTCCTTATTCTTTGTATTTTTATTAAAAATGAAAATCATTCTCACACACAAATTTTGATAATACGAACGTTCATTCTATGTCAACGCCAAGTTTATTTTTACCAGAAGAGAAACTTTTTCGAATCATCCATGTGCTCGCTTTTCACAAAAAATCCCGAAGCGCCGCTCCAGATAGCGTGCTCTTCTTGCACTCAGACAAAATCCCGCCACGAACTGGTCCCGATTTTCCAGCAATATCGAGTGATCGTACATGAGTTGCATCGCAAGCCTGGCACCTTCTCCTCAAAGCCCACAGAGATTCCAATTCCCTGACAGGAAAGTCCACCGATTTCACTTCATGGCAAAGACGGCAGCCTGACGTCCATAGGAGCAAAGTTCGGAACCAACCGCTTGCCAGCCCTCGGTCCTCCTTTCTACGCTGATTGACACGCCATTTGAGAAACCACTGAGTATTCGGGCCACCCCAGTGATATAAATCCCAAAAACCTAGCCGCAATGTTTTTTTTGTGGCAGTATTCCCAATATCCGGCCTCTTTTGGGGGCAACAAAAAGAGGCCGGACGCATTCTGAAAACAGGAGGAGGTATGAAGCGAAAAACCAAATCGCTTTTGCTCATCGTCGTTGGTGTTGCAATAGCGTTTCCGCTCTTCAGCATGACTTACTATACCATGGTACGGACTTCGACGCCGGAATTCTGTGGCCTATGCCACGAAATTCAGCCTGCCGTGATGGGATGGAAATCGTCAACGCACGTCAATAACGGTCAAGGCTTTGTGGCCGACTGTATGGACTGTCATTTGCCTGCCCCGCATGACACGTTTGACTTTTTCTACGCCAAGGCAGCGCACGGTCTCAAAGACGTTGTTTCCCACTACACAGGTGGTGCGGAGACCTATGATCGGCAAGTCATGAAAGAGCACGTCTGGTCAACCATGAAAAACGACCAGTGCACGAAATGCCATCGCAACCTGCTGCATATGCCAGCAAAACGTGGCGCAATGCTGGCGCATCGCAAAGTTCTCTATGCAAACAATGGCGAGGAGTACCGATGCACGGATTGCCACAGAGAGCTGGTTCACAATGATCGACAATTTTACGAGTACAAGCAGTTCAAAGCACCTTACCGGGCGAACGGACTGCGGAATTTAGGACACCAGGAGGGTTCGGAATGAAAAGGAGTGTGATTGTACTACTGATGGTCACGTTCACAGCCCTGTTCGCAACAGTGGCTGCGGCGCAAAATTTCCCAAAAGTTCGGGAGTTGCGCATGGATCGGGCGACGCCTCCTCAAGGAGTTGCATGTATCGAATGTCATAAAAAGGAAACTCCAGGAATCTTTGCTGATTGGGCCATGAGCCGCCATGCTTCGGCGGGCATCACCTGTCTCGACTGTCACCAGGCACAGCCTGGGGACAAGGATATCTCTGTCGACCACGAAAAATATTATTCAAGGAGCGATATGCCTATGGGGGAAAAGCAATACTTTGTCCCAGTGGCATCCCCCGTCACTCCCAAAGATTGCTCTCGTTGTCACCCTGATGAGGCAAAGCAATATTCCAAAAGCAAACACGCGAACACCATTGAGATCATGTGGAAGATTGACCCTTGGCTGAACGGGGGCATGAATTCCGACAATGAGCGCAAGACGGGGTGTTACTACTGCCACGGTACGGTGCTGAAGATGAAGGACGGTAAACTCGACCCGACTTCTTGGCCCAACGTCGGTGTTGGCCGTGTCAACCTGGATGGCTCTCTCGGCAGTTGCACCAGTTGCCATACCCGTCACCGTTTCTCCGTGATGGAAGCACGCAAACCTGAAACCTGCGGGCAGTGCCACCTTGGCCCGGATCATCCGCAAATTGAAATCTATAACGAATCCAAGCATGGTGATATCTATCAGGCCTTCAAGCATGAATATAACTTCGACTCTGCTCCTGGCGCCTGGACTCCCGGAGTGGACTATCGCGCTCCGACATGTTCCTCCTGCCACATGTCAGGGTCCGGGATGCAACCCACTACCCACGATGTGACTGAACGCCTGTCCTGGGAACTCCAGGCCCCGCTGACTGTTCGCCCGCAGGACTTCAAGCCGTTCCCCTCCGGTACAGACTGGACAGTTGAAAGGAACAAGATGAAGGATATCTGCAAGCAATGCCACGGAACCGCCTGGATTGAAGATCACTACACCCAGACTGACAAGGCTGTGGAAGAATACAACGAAAACTACTTCAAGCCCGCCAAGAAGATGCTTGATGACCTGTACACCAAGGGACTGCTCGACAAGTCCAAGTTCTTCGATGAACACCTTGAGGTAGAATTCTATGAATTGTGGCACCACGAAGGTCGCCGAGCAAGAATGGGGTCGGCCATGATGGCCCCTGACTATGCTTGGTGGCATGGGTTCTATGAATGCAAACACCGCTACAACAAGTTCATGGAAGAAGCGCGTCACCTCATTGAAATCAACACCAAGGCCTACAGGTATCCAGACTTCCCGAATACGGGTGGAGATACCACCAAGCCGGTGGAAGTTTTTGGCAAGCAGTAACACGCTCAATCATTAACAAAAGAAAGAGGGAGGGCTTATTACCCTTCCTCTTTCTTTTGTTATTCAACGCCTTGAATCGATAATTGATTCCTTCAATGGCATTATCCGTTTTCTCGTCTTGGGTTACGTTTGGAAAGTTGGGTTCAAGAGAGTAAATTCTTCTTGACCAATCCAGGCATGAACACGGCAAACCGAGTTTCATCATTAACCAGAAGAACGGATTTTCTACGAAAGAATCTGAAGATATTGCCATGCCAACCTTGCCCACGTTGGTTGCTAGACTCCAGGATTTATGCTGGCTTGATCTCGGCCAAAAGCTTCTGAATACATCCGATGTAAGGTATTGCTTATCTCAACTCGCTGGGTGATGAAGGATTCCTCACTTAGATAGCCACAATCAGGATCAGGATCAACTCAGATGGATCTTCTAGGGTCATGTGGTGGGTTATTCATTAAATAGGTATCGTGTCCCTCTAATTCCTAACTCCAAAAACGAAATATAATTAGGGAGGTGTCCCCATAATTTTGCACCCTTTGATATGCATTTACTGGCAAAGGTTTTCAAGGTCTTCTGGATGCTCACGGTAATGCGATAAATCGCGGTGAAATATCTTCTTGAGTTCTGGACAAGAGTACTTCTGATACACTCCATAGAAGCGAGTATATACACCGCAATAATGGAATACATCTGCTTGATGAACTGTTAACTGATTATCACCGAAAGTCATTGAGACTGCACCCTGATCTCCCATGTCGGTCGGAGGGAAGTCAGCTATGAGTTTCATTCCTGACAGTTTCCCAACACCACCCACATCACAATCCCCTGAGATCATGGTTTTAGGGCCATTACCGACATGCCCTCCACTGAGAGCGACTGTCACATCATCGCCCTCGACAGTCACATGGACAGTCGAATAGACATCACCTTTGTTGAGATACCAGCCAGCAATATCTGCCTCACCACCTGCCAGGGAATACGAAGCAGCTATTAATACAAGCAGAAATGCGATTAACAGTCTAATGCTGGTCACCTTTCACTCCACCAAGTTCTTTATCGAACAATTCAAGAGCTTCTTTTTTCTCAAGAACCATTCTTCGATCATACCCTTTCTTCTGATTGGGTGGACACTTCTTACACCTTGTAGCCCTTTCATCATAGATAGCTTCAATCACTTTTCTTTCGTACTCAGGACTTGAACTATCCATACCTTTTGTTGTTTTCTCGACACGTTTAGCGGCGGCACCGATAAGCTCTGGCCCTTTGTGCTGCACACCAGTTGACCAGACCACATCTCGCAAAGTGGCAGAACCTTCAGTAGCATCCAGCCCGACCTTATCTTTCAAAGCGGACGCTGTTGGTCTGTAATGCGTTTCCTTGATGAAGGAGTGCTGGCTCTTTCTGAACTCTTCAGGATGCTTTTCAGAAAACTCTTTCCACCTATCGGAAAATCGTCTGATTCGACATATTGTTCGACAGTGCCACCAGTTTCACCTGTTTCGTGGTTCTTGCTCGTCATCTGATACAGGCCATACGATACACCGCCTGGGTCACCTTTGCCAGTAGAAACTGTACCGGCACCACGACCTCCGGTTTCGTATTTCTCTGACAGTTTACCCAAACTGAGAGGGTCTTCAGGAGTAGATTGTGGCTTTCCCTTATCTCCTTCTTCACCATTTGGAGCAGAACTTTCATCTGCTTCAGGCTTTGCTCTCTTCTCACCACCAGCATCACTCGCAGTGCCGGTGTCGTTCTCAGCATACATCTCGGCATCTTCCATCTTGAATCCTGGTTTGGCACCCGGAACATCTTCATTTTCAGACGCTCGCGCTTTCTTTAGGTCAACACCAGCATATGTCAGATACTTGTCGTACATGGCATCAGCATCTTTCTCGTCAAACTTGGCCTCTGACAGAACGTATTTGTTGATAAGATCAAAAGCTGCATCGTCATGCGCCTGAACACCTTTCTCATCTTTGACTCTTGGCGAGACGCTGCAAGCCTTAGTCGAGGACGTTACGGGAACGCTCGTTATTTTTTTTCAATTAAAACTACAGCCATAGACAGGTGATATCGAATGGGGTATTTTTCTTATATGGAACACGCTAGAAGACACGTACATCTCTTGTTGCTTGGTATTTTTTGCATTTCTGCAAGTTACTCATTTTGGGTATACTCCAATGCCCCTCAGTACCCTTTACTTATCCCAATTTGCGCAACCATTTTGCCTTGCCTCTTGGCCTATCTCTGCTGGAATCTTTTTATTAAAAACACCCAGAATAAGAGCAAGGCAATAGGACTTGTAATGGGATTTGCGTGCGGATGGTCAATCCTCTGCTTTGGTTTTGTAGGATGGCTTTTGGATGCAGTGATCACTGGACGGACAGGTCAGTTGAACTTTGGAGACTTCTCCTCGATTGCACAACTGATATTTTTTTTCGGCCCGACTTACCTATTACTTTTGAAGGGGTGGATTCCCTTACTGCTTTGTACGCTGCTTGTCTTTTTTCTTGCAGGCAACATTAGTAATAAACAAAGGTAAAGCCAGAGGCCCTAGCCTCTGGCTTTCTTTCCTCAGTCCTATTTGTAAACGGGAGGCTGTATTGGTTTCGTATCTACTCTTGAATCGATGGCCTTTGCGAGTTCATATTTGCTGGGCATGAGGTGCTTAATACCCGTTCCAATTGTTTCGGCAGCCTTGCCAAATCCTTTTTTGTCATAGATTTCATAGGCAACTTCAAGAGACTCTTTGATCGCTTTTGAATCAATCATATCCATACGATCCACGACCTTGATTATCTTATCAATATCTTCCTGCGGCAAATCAGCCAATCCAGCTTCAAGATACGCTTTGGAATGAGAATCATAAGCCTTCTCTTTCAGTTTCTCAGGTTTTGATTCGTCCCACTCGCCGCGACGAAGGCCTGCTTCCATCTTGAACTGCAACTGGTCTTTGGTTCGTTCCATCCATTCCTGGCCTTCCTTGGAAAGTTCAGGTTTCAGCTTGTCGAACCGCTTGACGTACTTGTCGCCATACTCGCGATAGTAGTAGGAGCCTCTTTGCCCAGATTGCGCTCCTCAAAGTCCTGGGCGCGTTTTTCATAGTATTCGGTTTTACCCAGGTCGTCCTTGATCCATGTGGGCTTGGCTCCCGGCTTCTGCCTGTAATGCTCCTCAACATCCTTCACGCTATTTCCGGTTTGCTTTTCCCACTCACCTATGAGTCGAGCAGCTTTCGTTGGGGTGTCAGGCTTGGTGGCTTCAGCTTCCATCTCCCCGGCATGCTCTGCAGAAGACTTGGTAGGAGGCGCTTCTTGAACTTCTGTCGGCTCTCTGGCCGCCGCTTCATTTTGTTGCTGCGCCGGCTGCTCCTCTGGAGCGCCATCGGCGACTGTTGGAGCATCCGCAGGTTCTGCCTTTTCAACGCCTGCATAGCTCAAATACGTATCGTACATGGCATCAGCATCTTTCTCATCGAACTTGGCCTCGGACAGCACATATTTGTTGATGAGGTCGAAGGCCGCATCGTCATGCGCCTGGACGCCCTTGTCGTCCTTTGCGCCGAGCGCTCCCTGAGCGATACGCTGTAAGCCTTTGTCGAGCACGCTTTTGGAGCGCTCGTTGAGCTTATCAACGGCGAACCGATGGCCCTGTTTCAGGAAGCCGTCCTTGATCTTGGGTAAAGTTTCAGACAATGCTCCATGTCGCTTTCCTCCCTTGGGGAGATCAGACAGAATGCCATGCTCATAGTCGTCGAACTGCTTTTTCAGATTGGTCGCATCCTTGGACGGTTTCTTGCCAGTGACGTTCTTCTGCCAGCCGGCCAGCCCCTTACCGAAGAAGTCGTGCGCCTCGTTTTCCTTCTCAACAATTGTATTGAGCCGATCCAGATCATGGTACGCATCACGCTTCTGTTGTCGTGGTTGCTGCCGTTGGTTTTGATTCTTGAAGCCGATGCCCATTTCCAGCGCAGATTTACGCTGTCCGGGTGTTGCATTGTCGAGCATATTCTTCTGCTCGTCCGAGTTCATATTGATAAGTGATTTTCCAAAATCAAACATACTTCAGTTTCTCCTGTCACGATGTTGATTGATAAAGATCAAGCATCATAACCTGGGTTTTCGGCTCAAGATAAAAACGGGCGAAAAAGGATACTCAAAGGATGAAAAAGCATAAGAAAGCAGCTTGACATGGTTCAAAGGCAAGGTCTGGCGAAAGGACGGCCGAATAAAATCTTGTGAGTGTTATTTCAAAAAGTTGCTGAGCTGTATTTTCGTCCCTACAAGGTGTTGGAAATGGCCTCGGGGGAAAAGAGGCATAAATGGATATCGAAAGGTATAAAAAAGCAGAGCACCTACTTATCATTGAAGACCGCTTAATTGCTTTACCAGTAAGATTTATAATTACAGTGAAATAGCACCCTACTGGATATATTGCAGAATTCTGTTCTGACCTCATTCGTCTATCCACACGAAAAAGGCTTAGAAGGAAAACCTTCTAAGCCTTTATAGTCATTGGTGGAGCTGGAGGGAATCGAACCCACGACCTCTTGAACGCAATTCAAGAAATCTTTCTTTACACATTGAGATTATTGAAGATAAGAATTCACCTTCTCTGGGCACATATCCATCGCTGCACCCAAAGCTTTGTCTGGCGTTAAAAATTCAACACTAAACCAATCCCCTCCAGTGGAGATCGCATGTTTGGGTAGCTCGAAACCACTTGATCCGATTCGGACAATGACAGTCTCATATGGACAGTTAAGCCGAACCTCTTTCAACTCGTTCATTTTCTCAATGAGCATCACACTCGTCACATAGATCGTTTCTTCCACTCCATCCGCCAAATGCCGCCTGCCCTTACCAACGTATATTATCTCCACGTTTTCGCATAGCACAACAGTTTCGCACGCGGATGACAGGTCAACAAAACCCACCATCCACATACATATAACAATCACGGCAATGCAGATTCTATTCACTCCACACCTCGTGCTCAAGAGTGTAGTTGATCATAACGTTGTCCGAACCGGCAGCGACCATATGTATCCGCCAATGCACCGGCGGCTCCTGGCTTGCGTCCAACGAAGTTGAGTTGCTCGAAAACGACATACATGTAATCTGCTCAGAATGGTCGTGGTTAGTCGACAAATGGACACCAGAAGTAAGCCCGCCAGAGATGCCCTCAAAAAATATTTTAACATGATCTCCACCCGTAAAGGTCTCATATGCATGCCCCGTTAACGGCCCATTAATATATCGTTTCGGTCTCCGCAATGGATGTTTCTTTATCTCGCATTTACATTTAGGATGCGGACGTTCCGGTTCTTCTATAAACTCTTTTCCTTCCATAGCCTTACATGTTTCACATGCTCTCTCTTTAGGATGCACAGTCCAGTAGTAATTACCTTTTGGGTTTTTAGGTGGTTTTTGATTATTACTATCATGCTTCGCTCCAGCCTTTTTGAACTTCGCTAGGCTCTCTTGAGTTGAAATCCCCACCATACGTTTTGGCATCCCGTGTCCCGTGAACAAACTGATCGCCTCAAATGTGTTGTACCCGCTTCTCTGCCATCTCTCTTCTCCTTTTGCCCACAGGGCTGTTTATGTGTTTGCGGGAAGCCTACCACTGGTTTTTCGGAGAAAATCATCGAAACACGACACTGTCGGTCAAATACACTCTGTCGCCCGTCAAACACTCGCTCTGGTTGCTGAAATACACATTAATTTCAGCATGTTCCTCTTGACAGCTTTTTGAGGAGCTTCGATTTTTGGTCAACAGAATTGTATATTTTTTTGTATATTCCACGAAAAAAGGCTTAGAAGGAAAACCTTCTAAGCCTTTATAATCATTGGTGGAGCTGGAGGGAATCGAACCCACGACCTCTTGAATGCTATTCAAAGTCATCGTTTGTAGTTGTTTGGAATACCTATCGTTTTGAGCGAGGAATATACATCGAGGGTATATTTGCGGGTAAAAGGTATATTTTTGTATATTCCTGGGAGGTATAGAAATGGTATATCCGGCCTCCCAGCCGCCCTACTCTACAGGGCTAATTTGTTCTCGGACCGGAGACAATCGGATATCCAGACCTTGACCAAAGCCTGTCTGGAAAGAACGAACCTCCGGGCCTTCTCGTCCATCTCGTTGACCATCCACACCGGGAAACCCACGTTCACTCGCTTGATCTCGCGATCAAAGGTTTCAGAGCCAACATTTCTGTTGTCCTTGGACTTCATAACCCACCTCGCAAGTTTTCATAGAACGGACGACATAGACCAACCATGGCCTTAGTCGGAGAAATTATGACGGTATCCCAGAGGTGGACCATGGCTAGGACTTTGTCCGTAGACACTGATATTCTTGATGAAATGGTATACTTTTTATATCAGAAGTACACCATTTTGAATTGAGCAAAAAAAAAGGGTGAGGTTACGACCTCACCCTTTATTGTTATTCGCTTGTTGGGATTTTCTGCCCTGTAGCCGTTTCATACTCCTCGACAGGAACCCACCTAACTGTACCGCAGCAAACATCACCCTCAATGGTGCCGATAATCCACTTTTTGATCAGGCTTATTCTCTCTTTAACCAGATGCAACGACTCCATGGGAGCACAGAAACTCATGGAACTTCCATAATTCTCTCTACCTCCAGGGTAGAGTGCTTGGATGTGTAGTCGTCGGTACTCATCCCATGCCTTTTGTGAGGCATTGAATTTTTCCAAAAACTCTGGCTGATCTGAATAGAGCTCATTGATTTCTGCAATCATGGAATTCATAGTTTTCATTGCTTCGGCGTGCGTCAACTGAGTATTATCTACCATTTGTTTGTACTCATCTTGAGCACACACAGTTGAAGAGATGACCAGCACCCAAACAACGGCCACAACGCTACGAAAGCACCTATTCATTTGTTTTCCCTTTTCTACGGAAACGGCCTGCTTCATTTTTCCTACGATTAATCAAACCGTTGTTCCGTACTTTCTTACCTGTTTTGAGATCAGTGGTATAAACCCACCGCTCCATTTCTCCTGCAACGGAATCATAGTCTTTCTTGTTAAGTTTCTTCAACAAGGTTGATGTTTTGAAATTCCCTGGCCCAACATTATAGACAAAGCTACTGAGAGCTTCAAACTCATTTTTACTAAGAGGAACTTTTACCATGTCTTTCACGGTTGACTCTGCACTCGCCATATCTTCATCAAAGAGCTGCATTGCTTCTTCTTCCGAAATCCCATTTCCATAATTTTCCTTGTCTTCCTGGGAACATGACCCATCGTGCAGTTTGTGTCCAAATCCAATGGTACAATGCCCTGAGGCATCATTATAAAGCTTCGATTCGAAACCTTCGAACTGCCGCACCTCTTTTCGAGCATCATCACTGGAAGAGAGATCTTTTAGTGATGACCGTTGCCATCCAGTCTGAGCACCTTCCGAAGGAGACTCAACAGCGTCCGATTTCTTTTCCTCAGGTTCCTTCTGACCAACTTGTTCTTTGACCTTCCCACGGTACTGGTTGTCGTCATACACCTCATCCTGGCCTTCTGGAATCTGAAGCTCGGCACCCCCTGCTTCGTTCTCACCTCCAGCATCACTCACAGTTCCGGTGTCGTTCTCAGCATGCATCTCAGCATCTTCCATCCTGAAGCCCGGCTTGGCACCCAGCAACTCTTCGTTCCCGGACGCCCGCGCCTTCCCTACGTCAACACCGGCATATCCCAGGTACTTGTCGTACATGGCGTCGGCGTCCTTCTCGTCAAACTTGGCCTCGGACGTCACATATTTGTTGATGAGGTCGAAGGCCGCGTCGTCATGCGCCTGGACGCCCTTGTCGTCCTTTGCGCCGAGCGCTCCCTGGGCGATACGCTGTAAGCCTTTGTCGAGCACGCTACGTGAACGCTCATTGAGCTTGTCCAAAGCAAACTGATGCCCCTGCTGCAAGAAACCCTTTTTGATCTTGGGTAAAGTTTCAGACAATGCCCCGTGCCGCTTTCCTCCCTTGGGGAAATCAGACAGAATACCATGCTCATAGTCGTCGAACTGCTTTTTCAGATTGGTCGCATCTTTGGAAGGCTTATTTCCGGTGACATTCTTCTGCCAGTCGGCCAGCCCTTTACCAAAGAAGTCATGCGCTTCGTTTTCCTTCTCAACAATGGTATTGAGCCGATCCAGATCATGGTACGCATCACGCTTCTGTTGCTTCGGTTGCTGTCGTTGGTTTTGATTTTTGGTACCAATGCCCATTTCCAAAGCAATCTTGCGCTGGCCGCCGGTTGCGTTGTCGAGTCTCTTCTTCTGCTCGTCGGGGTCCATGTTGATGAGTGATTTTCCGAAGTCAAACATACTTCAGTTCCTTTTGGGATGTCGATTGTTCAAAGATCAGACATCCTAACCCCGGTTTTCGCCCCAAAATGAAAACGGGCGAGAAAGGGTACCGGAAGGATAAAAAAAGCATAAGAAAGCAACTTGACATGGTTTTGAAAAAGAGGATTTAAAAAACAGCGACCGAATAAACTTGTGCTATTCCATCCATTTACAGAGCCGGCTTTTCGAAAACAACTCGATGTCGAAAATGGCCTCAGACAAAAAAAGGGGTATAAAAGGATATCAAAAGGTATAAAAAAGCAGTTCCTCTTTTCTTTGGCGCACTTATTCAGAAGGTATTTTCAATTGGTCTATTTTTACAGGTATTTACAAGACAGACAAAAAATCTTCTGAATTTTATTCTGAACGGCAGTACTTCCAGGTTGAGGCTGCCTCACGTATGCTGGCGATGCTATAGGTAACATTAACAATTGAAAAAACTAACGCCTGTTATGGCGACACCCTATGCCCTACCGATAACTGATAGTGATCATTCACTAAAAGAACTCACCAAGAGTGTTATATATACTCAAACATGTGTATTCAGAATTAGGTAGACACCATACCCCTTAATCCAATTTCCATCCACCTGATATCATTTGTATATTCTCTTGTATATCCCACGAAAAAAAAGCTAAAAAGGAGAACCTTCCAAGCCTTTAAAATTCTTGGTGGAGATAGCTGCGTTTCTAGCCTGACAGAAACCCATTCCCCTACTTCTCGGACCATCTATCAACCGCAACATGTCCCTCTCAGCGAACACGCAGCCATCAATGTCTTTGCCGCTATAGGGTGTATCGTTGAGTAACCCCGTAATCCATTGAATCTCACTACGAGTCCTCGGTAAATGACCAAGCCGATTCTTCAACATGTACTCCATATTAAACTTCATGTCGTTCATCGTTCCAAGGACACTTCGACTATGGGTCTTGCCATATGAGAACGGGCCGAGCAGCAACTTGGCTTGAGCTATTTGCGCTGATGTTGCCCCAACACCCAGAAGAGCTATCTCGAAGTGCTCGATGAACACCTTGTCGAAGTTCATGAAGTCCTTCTTGACCAAGCCGGGCATAAACACGGCAAACCGGGTTTCATCGTTGACTAATAGCACGGACTTTCTACGAAAGAATCTGAAGATGTTGCCCTGCCAGCCTTGTAGCCCTCGTTGACTAGTAGGCTCTAGGATTTGTGCTGGCTTGATCTCGGCCAAAAGCTTTTGGGTACATCCGATGTAAGGCATTGTTGATCTCATCTGGTTGGGTGGTAAAAGATTCCTCACTCAGAGAGCCACAATCGAACTCAGGATCAACTCAGATGGATATTCTCGGATGCTGTGGTGGGCTATTCATTAAATAGGTATGGTGTACCTCTAATCCCTAACTCCAAACCCGAAATATAAGGGAGGTGTCCCCATAATTTTCCCCTGTAATTTCAGCATCCTCTCAAAACCTGTCAAGCCTTAATTACGGGAATGTACTTGTTTTATACCGACCGGCCCGTGCATTTGACCGACATCGGGCTGCATTTGACCGACACGCTTTGCGCAGACCGCCTCTTCCCTCAAAACCCCATGCTACGCTAACCGCAAATCAATAAAGGGCCGCCTGCTCTGCGGTCCGAAGGAAACTATATGAGCGTATATGAAATGAGGTTGAAGCACGATCAGAACGGTCGCATTGCGGAGAAAATTGAAACCATCAAAGGCAAGTCCATCAAGTGGACATACTCCTATGACAAAAAGGGGCGTCTGTTTGAGGCGCATTTGGACAATCGGCTGGTCTGCCAATGTCATTATGACAGGGGTGGCAGGCGACAGCAGGACTACTTCCCCAGGACCCATGGCAGTCAACTGCGGAATTACCACTACCGCATGGACAACCGGCTGCAACAGGCCGGAAACAACGGCTACACCCATGACAAACAGGGATTCCGGTCCATCTGGAATAGCGGAGGCAAGTATACGCTCTATGAGTACAAGTCTGACTATCGGTTGCTGAAAGCGGAGAAACGGGAGACATGGGAAATCTTCGAGTTCTCGCACGACGACAACGGCCAGCGGCAAGTGAAAACCTGCAACGGCGAGGTTGTTGAAGCCTACCAATGGCTCGATTTTATCCGGCTGGCCGGATTCCATGACGGCGAGATCGGCTACCGCTTCATTTATGAAGACAAAGAACGTACACCCTACGCCATGCAACGTGAAGACGGTGCCGTGGCCTACCTGTATTACGACCAGATCGGCTCCCTGCGGGTGGTTGCCCACAAGTCCGGCAACGTGATAAAGGAAGTCTTGTACGACCCCTTCGGTGGGATTATTGAGGACACCAACCCTGACTTCCGCATACCCATCGGATTTGCTGGTGGATTGCATGACCGGGACTTGGGTTTCGTGAGATTCGGCTGGCGGGATTACGACACCTTCACCAGCCGATGGACTGCGCCAGACCCGATAGGTGATGCTGGAGGCGACCCGGATTGGTATGGGTACTGTCTCGATGATCCGGTGAATGGGATTGACCCGTTGGGATTGTTCGTTTTCGGCAAAACAGGACTGGGCATTTTCCCCGGAATAGGAACCGATGGTTCAACTGCGGACAAAAGGAACTATGAGTTGAAACATGAGCATGGTTTCTATGAAGATGGTACGGGAGACAATATCGGCCTGTTTGATGGCGGTCCAAAACGAACAGAGGACATCACAAAGTACAAACTTGATGAAACGCACTTTGACGACAAGCGCATGCGACAGGCCGAAAAGAGTCTTGATCCGGGAGAGTACAAGATGTGCAAGTGGGGCGGCAAATCTAATAATTGCCAGGATTATGCCGATGCTCTGCGCGAACGTTATCGGTTTATACGCACTGCGGAAAAGCACTAACGCAATAATACAGCCGGGGGGCAGCTATCTCCCAGCTGACAAGGATGCCCATGAAAGGTTTAAAAATCTTCCTTATCTGCATAGTTCTCGGTGGGGTGTTTGTTTATAACACTAACTGGTTTCAATCCTTTTTCTTGTACAACCGCTTTTTAGAGAGCATTGCCGATGTCCCGTTTGACGTGACAAAAAAAGGGGAGACGATTTCAATCCCGCTCAAGCATAAATTCAACACTTGCTATGAGCTGAATGTAGCAGTCCCTGATAAGAATATATTTCATGACAACATCGTTGGCCCAGGGGCCCTGAGGTACCGCTTTGTTTCCGGAGGAAAAATACTGGCAAAGGGATTTACCTTTCCTGCAGTACGGCAACACCTCACGCTTTATCGTGGAGTTACATTGATAACCATACTGGTATTCGACCTCCCTACCCCCGGCGCTGGGAATGATGTGTCACTGGAATTGACAGTAGATACCCCCATGGCCTTCCTCAATAAATATGCTGGCAAGATTAAATGCAACATTCGGCCTAACTACAGTGCAAAGGCTGGAGGCTGCTATAATGAAGAGCTCCGAATAGAATATTAGGCGGTACCATTGAGGATACCAATCCGGATTTGAGGATACCCAATTTGTTATACTGTCCCCCTATTTCCCTGCAAACCACAAGCTCTAGAAGTCAGGAGGGCATTCCTCATTCAGGTTCACCAGCTCGGTCTCAAGGAGCACGCGGTGGAATTATGGGGACTGGAATTATGGGGACAGCCACCTATCTTTCTTCTTTTAATTAGGTGACTGTCTCCATAATTTGGAAATATAATTAGGAAGGTATCCCCTTAATTTTCTTAAACAATAGGAATTAGGGAGGTGTCCCCCTAATTCCCCCTAATTCAGGTAAGCGCGAGGAAAAACAATGAAAACAATGATTGGAATAATATAGGTTGTATTTGGGGTGGGTTTATCCCTTTACAGTTTAATTGGAATAGTGGCTGAGACGGAAATAGTAACGCATGCTTTGACTTTGTTTTTTGGAATTGCTTCGGTACTGGCTGGCTGGTTATCTTTAACAAACCGCAAAGCCTCCCATATTTGTTTATGGATCGTGTCTGTCATGATACTTTTTTATTCAGTCGCTGCTTTATCTATGGTGGGCCTGGAGTTCGGTTTTGGATTTGTATCTGGTATCGTTTTGTTAGCTGTATTTGCGGCAATGACGATCTTCTGTCTGCTCAGGAAGCGGATATAACCAACCATGCTTCTCCACCAGCCGGGAGACAGTTGTCTCCCGGCTGACAAGGATGCCTATGAAAGGTTAAAAAAATCTTCCTTATCTGCACAGTTCTCGGTGAAATTATGGGGACACCTTCTTAATTGTTGAATTAGGGAGGTGTCCCCATAATTTTACGCAAGGGAGTGAAAGGCTAACCGAGATCCCGGCTTCAGCTCGTTTCGCAAGCCGCCCTCTCTTAGATAAGATGGTGCCGAAAGAAGGCTTTCCCAGCAAGCTCGAACGAAACTGCGCAATTGTTAAGGCAAGCCGGGACTACGGCTATTCCTACACCGCAATAGGCAAGGCTTTTTCTCTTCACTATTCTAGCGTCAGTATCATTGTAAAAACTATGAGAGATAAAACTTTATAATTCAAGACCTGACCCCATTCTCCCTCCTCAACTTATGCTCACTTACAGATAGACACTCGATATCGAATCGGGTATTTATCAGCTTGTGACTAATTCAAGAAAATTCACATGGTTCTTTGCCTTAGGGATTGCCAGCATAGCGTCAGTTTATGCTACGGCTATCCATTTGTGGTTGGAGGATGCCTCTCACTCAGCCTCCGTAAGCGCGATCTTAGGCTCTCTGGTGCTGAGTTATGCCATCTGGCTTTGGCTGCATGAAAAACGAGGAGCGAAGGCGTTTAGTGGCGTTGTGCTCGGTGGTCTGTGCGGTTGTCTCGCCTTGATTCTTGGGCCGTTAGGCTTTGGGATAGAGGACCTTTTAATTGGTCCCAGCAAAGAGCTTGTGCTGTCAGAGTTGGTTTATATCCCCCTCATTAGCATTGCGTCTTTCCCTTTGATCTTTCTAGTTATGCATGGCTGGGCTGTAGTGTTGGCCGGTGTGCTGCTGGGGGGAGTCATAGAACAGCTGGAGCATCGTTCTTCAGAAAAGAATGAGGGGAAGGGGTAGGCCTCCCCCTCGAATTGCCTTACTTCTTTTTTCTCGGAACATACGGATTAGTGTCCAATGCCTCCTCGGTTTCATCGTAAGCCTCCGGATTCGGTGCTGCGACTTTTTTGATGCCTGCCTTTACCGCGCCCCAGCTTTGCTCGCTGACCCCGGTCTCCTTCAGGACTTGCAGAGATTCCTTGAGCGCTGCCCCATTCGTCATATCCAATCTGTCAACGACCCCGACGATTTTTTCAATGTCCTCCTGGGGAAGATCTGCCAGACCGGCCTCCAAGTATGCTTCAGAGTGCGAATCATAAGCCTTCTCTTTCAATTCTTCAGGTTTTGATTCGTCCCACTCGCCGCTAAGAAGGCCTGCTTCCATCTTGAACTGCAACCGGTCTTTGGTTCGTTCCATCCATTCCTGGCCTTCCTTGGAAAGTTCAGGTTTAAGCTTGTCGAACCGCTTGACGTACTTATCGCCATACTCGCGATAGTAGTCAGGAGCCTCTTTGCCCGGATTGCGCTCCTCAAAGTCCTGGGCGCGTTTTTCATAGTATTCGGTTTTACCCAGGTCGTCCTTGATCCATGTGGGCTTGGCTCCCGACTTCTGCCTGTAATGCTCCTCAACATCCTTCACGCTATTTCCGGTTTGCTTTTCCCACTCACCGATGAGTCGAGCAGCTTTCGTTGGGGTGTCAGGCTTGGTGGCTTCAGCTTCCATCTCCCCGGCATGCTCTGCAGAAGACTTGGTAGGAGGCGCTTCTTGAACTTCTGTCGGCTCTCTGGCCGCCGCTTCATTTTGTTGCTGCGCCGGCTGCTCCTCTGGAGCGCCATCGGCGACTGTTGGAGCATCCGCAGGTTCTGCCTTTTCAACGCCTGCATACCTAAGGTACTTGTCGTACATGGCGTCGGCGTCCTTCTCGTCAAACTTGGCCTCGGACGTCACATATTTGTTGATGAGGTCGAAGGCCGCGTCATCGTGGGCCTTGACGCCATCCTCAAAAAAGACAACCATAATTTTTTAAATTGCATAATCCAAAGTGATAATTCTAGAATTGGGGGGGGGACACCATACCTAATTCTCCCCCCTAAATATAATCCTCACCCACCCGATATCATTTGTATATTCTTTTGTATATTCCACGAAAAAAGGCTTAGAAGGAAAACCTTCTAAGCCTTTAAATTCATTGGTGGAGCTGGAGGGAATTGAACCCACGACCTCTTGAATGCCATTCAAATGCACAATCTGTAATTGTTTGGAATACTTAATCTTTATAAAGAGGAATATACATCGAGGGTATATTTACGGGCATAAGGTATATTTTTTGTATATTCTTGGGAGGTATAGATATGGAACCTATTCTACCTCCCAAAGCCCTACTCTACAGGGCCAGCTTGTTTTCAGACCGGAGACAATCGGATATCCAGACCTTGACCAATGCCTGTCTGGAGATACCGAGCCGTCCGGCCCTCTCGTCCATTTCCTTGACCATCCATACCGGGAAATCAACATTCACTCGTTTGATCTCTCGCTTGTAGGTTTCAGAATCAGAGACGCTTCTCTCGAAGTTGTCCTTGGACTTCATACACCACCTCGCTAGTTTTCATAGAACGGACGAACAAAGACAGCCTTCGTCCTCGTTGGAATTATCATGACGATATCCAACGTGTAGGAAGATGGCTAGGACTTTGTCCGTAGACACTGATATTCTTGATGAAATGGTATACTTTTTATATCAAAAGTACACCGTTTTGGATTGAGCAAAGAAAAAGGGTGAGGCCGTAACCTCACCCTTTGATCCGAAATTACTGGCAGAGGTCTTCCAGTGCTTGGGGGTCATCATCCCCATAGCCTAAGTCTCTCGAAAATATCTTTTTGATTTCCGAGCAAGTATACTTCTTATACTTTCCAAAGAAGCGTGTGTTGACCCCACATCCGGCAAAATGGGGAAGAGCATTTATGACTTCCAACTCATTATCACCGAATTCAATATGAACATAGGGGTCATCCACACGGTCCTCGAAAACATAGGTGGCTATTACACTGTTTCCTTTGAGTGTCCCTCTGGCAAGAAGCTTACAATCAGAGGGAACGGTCACGTCTTCCCGCTTGCCGGAGTGACCACCCCAAAGGCGGATGGTCACATCCCCATTATTCCCGTCTATGTAGACCAACGAATGCGCCCCACTACTGTGGACATTCAGGTAAATCCCCGAAACAGATTCGGCAGATGATGACCCTACTGAGGCAAGGATAAAGACAAAGACCAGTATCATTTTGGATGCAACATTTATCATCGTTATTCTTTTCGACCCTTCTTCAATTTGTTAAGCGCATCAAGTTTTTCACGTTCGAGTCTTTTCTGAACGTTCTCTCTCACCTTCTTGGACGAACCTCCAAAGCGAGTTTTTCTTTCTTCGTAGATGGCTTCTATCAAGTCCGATTCAAACTCTTGACTCGAAGGATCGAATCGTTCCTCCTGTTTGAGTTTTTCAACAGCCTTCTTCACCACATTGGTGTCGGGGCCATGCTGCACTCCAGTCGACCATAACACTTGCTGTACTGTCTTTGAGTGCTTGTCAGCATCAAGACCAGATTCTTTTGCGCCATTTGCGACAGGCAAATAGTGACCGTCATAGATGAATTTATCTTGGCGACGTTCAAATTCCTCAGGATGCTTGTCTGCCATTTATCGCCACTTCTTGTCGAACTCAGCAGACCCCGGAGTCAGTCCTTCAAACTCGTTCTTCCAAGGAAAATCCTTAGATGTCACGAATTCTTTGACTCTACCTCCAACTTCCCCCTTGTGTCTACTTGTCATTTGATACTTGCCATACGATTTGCCACCCAAATCTCCTTCCCCAGAAGAAATGGCATGCGAACCGTCTTTGCCTGATTCATACTTCTCTGACAGTTCGCCAAGATCAGCGTGTGCATTGGGAGCCTCGCTCTGTGGTTTCTGTCTTTCTTTCTGCTGCTCCAGGTCTTTGACCTTCCCTCGATACCGATGACCGTCATACATCTCGTCCTTCCCTTCCGGGATTTCAAGGTCAGCGTCTTCTGCCTTTTCCTCACCGCCAGCATCACTCGCTGTATCAGTGTCATTCTCAGCATACATCTCGGCATCTTTATCATCAAACTTGGCCTCGGACAGCACGTACTTGTTGATAAGATCGAAAGCGGCGTCATCATGGTTCTGGATATCCTTTTCGTCTTTGGCACCGAGCGCACCTTTGGCAAGACGCTGCAAGCCCTTGTCGAGGACAGTACGGGAACGCTCGTTGAGTTTGTCCAGTGCAAACTGATAGCCCTGTTGCAAAAAGCCTTTTTTGATGTCGGGCAAGGACTTGGAAAGAGCTTCATGCCGTTTACCACCCTTGGGTACTGTGGAAAGGACAGAATGTTCATAGTCATCAAACTGCTTCTTGAGGTTGGTAGCATCTTTGGACGGCTGATTGCCGGTGACATTCTTCTGCCAGTCAACCAGCCCTTTACCAAAGAAGTCATGCGCTTCGTTTTCCTTCTCAACAATTGTATTGAGCCGATCCAGATCATGGTACGCGTCCCGCTTCTGTTGCTTCGGTTGCTGTCGTTGGTTTTGATTTTTGATGCCTACCCCAGAATTATGGGGACAGTCACCCGCTGCGCAGAATTATGGGGACAGTCACTTATCTTTCTTCTTTTAATTAGGTGACTGTCCCCATAATTTGAAAATATAATTAGGGAGGTGTCCCCCTAATTCCTGGCCAATCGCGCCAAACCATCTCCTCTTGTTATGGAATAAAGAATAATTTAGTAAGGTGTCCCCGAAATTCCTCCCCGAAATTCTCAAAAAAAGTCGATGTATATTCCCAGAACATATGATTCATCCTCTTTTACAATCCGTCTGACTTCTCTGTTTGGGCCGATGAAAAGCCAAATCCGTGTCGTGCCTATCTCGCTCGGATTGTCAGCAGATGGAGCGGCCATAAACTCCCACTCACCCCATGGAGTGGAATGGACATAAAAATCCCCTTTGATATCCCATGAACAGCAGGTTCGAGGCTGCCCCAATTTGATATGAAGCTGTGTACGAGACATCCCCTTTTTAATGCTATCCCATTGTGTCGGATACCCAGCGTAAAGATAGAGAACACTGCATCCGACACTAAGGACCAGCCAGTAAAGTAGTATTTTCATAGTAAGTAATAGAGGTTTCATGATCGCCTCCTTGTATATTGAAATCACCACCTAACTGGCATTATGTCAACTATCTTTGATTGCCGGTTTTTCCGACATATCGTCTGTATGTTATTTCCCCGGCTTGCCCCTCTCTGAATCCCCAGTCGTTTTCGACCACTTTATTTTTTATCGATGAAGCAGAGACCGTCTTACCGTCACCGCTAACGATGCCAACGTGCTCAGAACTTGCTGCAACGTCACCAGGTTTAGGATCATCAACAACAACCCATCCATCTAATTCCATATCTTTATTGGCCCAATCGGCCGCGACGGGCGGATACATATCATTCGACAGAGGGTTATTTCCTTCATGGATCAAGGGAACAGGTGTCCCATTTTCTTTGAGAACATCATAAGCGAATTTGTTGCACTTAGTTTTGCCCCATCCAAAGTCATCTTTGCTTTTGAACTTAGCCCAAGCATCACTCCCTACATACTTTTTCGCTACATAGGCAGAATGTTCAGTGGACCATGCTTTTGGCTTCACATCATGATCAGCACCAGCCTCCTTCGTCCTTTGCTTGTTCTCAGATTTTTCCTCAGTGTTGCCTTTCCCGGCTATTTTGGGGCCCTGCGCCTCTGTCTCTTCCTTGCCACCAGCATCACTCACAGTGCCAGTGTCGTTCTCAGCATACATCTCAGCGTCTTCCATTTTGAAGCCCGGCTTGGCTCCCGGTACTTCTTCATTCTCAGACGCTCGTGCTTTCTCTAGGTCAACACCAGCATAACTCAGATATTTGTCGTACATGGCGTTTGCGTCATTCTCATCGAACTTGGCCTCGGACATCACGTACTTGTTGATAAGATCGAAAGCGGCATCATCATGAGCTTGTATGTCATTATCACCACTGGCACCAAGTGCGCCTTTAGCCAATCGCTGCAAGCCCTTGTCAAGCACGCTACGTGAACGCTCATTGAGCTTGTCCAAAGCAAACTGATGCCCCTGCTGCAAGAAACCCTTTTTGATCTTGGGTAAAGTTTCAGACAATGCCCCGTGCCGCTTTCCTCCCTTGGGAAGATCAGACAGAATGCCATGCTCATAGTCGTCGAACTGCTTTTTCAGATTGGTGGCATCTTTGGAGGGCTTATTCCCGGTGACATTCTTCTGCCAGTCGGCCAGCCCTTTACCAAAGAAGTCATGCGCTTCGTTTTCCTTCTCAACAATAGTATTGAGCCGATCCAAATCGTGATAAGCGTCCCGCTTCTGTTGCTTCGGTTGCTGTCGTTGGTTTTGATTTTTGATGCCGATGCCCACTTCCAAAGCCAATTTGCGCTGGCCAGGTGTTGCATTGTCGAGCATCTTCTTCTGCTCGTCAGGATCCATATTGAGAAGTGATTTTCCAAAATCAAACATAGTTCAGTTCCTCCTATCAGGATGTAGTTTTTTCAAAGACCAGACATCCTAACCCCGGTTTTCGCCCCAGGATGAAAACGGGCGAAAAAGGGTACTAAAAGGACAAGAAAAGAATAACTTGGCAGCTTGACATGATTTTTAAGTAGAGGTTTGGTAAAACGGCTACCGAATAAAATTTTGTAGCAACTATTCCAAAGAAGTGGGTTCACTTTATCGGACCACTGAGCGGCGAATTTAAGGTGGACAGTTTTACGTGTTACGCCGCCTTGTGGGTCCATCCCAGAGGGGGTACCCCCTCTGGGATGGGACCGCTTTGATATATCTCCATCGGCTTGCGTCCGTCAAAGGTCTTATGAGGACGCCGATTATTGTAGAAGTTAAACCACCAGGCCAAGGCACTCCGCAGCTCACTTCCTGTCTCCAGTTCCCGCAAGTAGACACATTCGTATTTCAAAGACTTCCAGAGTCGTTCGATCATGACGTTATCCATCCAGCGTCCTCGGCCATCCATTGAAATGCGGATGCCAGCATCCCGCAGAGTCTTTGTGAATTCATAGCTGGTGAACTGGCTCCCCTGGTCTGTGTTGAATATCTCAGGTTCTCCATAACGGTTGATCGCATCCTCCAAAGCTACGACACAAAAGTCGGCCTCCATCGTATTCGACAAACGCCACGACAATACTGCCCGGCTATGCCAATCCATGATTGCCACGAGATACAAGAAGCCTCGTTTCATCGGAATGTAAGTAATGTCGGTACACCAAACTTGATTTGGCTTTGTGATCTTCATGTTCCGCAACAAATACGGATATATTTTGTGCTGTGGATGAGGATCACTCGTCCTCGGTTTTTGGTAAATCGCCATCAAGCCCATCTTGCGCATAAGTCGTCTCACACGACCACGGCCAACCAGATGCCCTTCATCCCGCAGAATGTTGCGCATCTGGCGTGAGCCGAAAAATGGTAGCTCCATGAACAACTCGTCGATGCGTTTCATCAACTCCAAGTTATACGATGATTCGCCAATCGGCTGATAATAGTATGTTGAGCGTTGCAGTTTGAGGATTCTGCATTGTCGCCGGACGCTGAGTTGTGGATGCTCTTTGTCGACGACTTCACGCCTTCGCTCGCAGCTCAGATTTTGGCGAAGGCTTGTTGCAAAAAATCCTTCTCGATCAGAAGTTGGCCGATCTTAGCGTGCAGATCCTTGATATGTGCATCGTCCATTTGCTGGCTCTTCTCTGCCTTGCCAGAAAATGACGCGACAATACCTTCTTTGGCTTGTCGTTTCCACGTGGATATCTGGTTGGTGTGAACTCCATACTTGCTGGCCAGCTCGGAAAGTGTGTGCTCGCCAGACAAAGCGTCGAGGGCTACACGGGCTTTGAATTCAGCAGTAAATCTTCTTCTCTTCTTGGACATCGAAAAGCCTCCTTCGGCTATCATATGTCCACCTTATACTGTGGTCCAGTTTCTTAGACCCACTTCTCTAAAGCCGAAACTGTAGTTGTTGTTGTTTTTGCATTTGGGTCAAAGGAGACTTTTCCTCCAACAACATCAATGTCTCTGTCATCTGCCGTTTGAACCCCTGCTTTAGCACCAATTTCGACCGTATCATCCTCTGTGCTATACTTTCCTCCAGCTCCAACGTCTAAATACCCACCATCTCCATTCATTTCAGCGCCGACTTTCGCACCACGCCCATATCCAATTTCAAAATCCCAAGTATCTTCCTTCATGTTATTTCTAGCAGTGAAGGTAGCTCCTAAGACATTTACCTCAATTGAATATTCATATGGATTACCGCGAGTACCACCATTCCAACTCGCGCCCATAAAACCTATACTCCACCCTCCACCAACCATATCAGCCTCCACCCAAGAACCAATTAACTATAAAGGCAACGCCCAATGGGGGTACTGCAACAAAAAAGATCACCCACCAACCGGTTCTAGCAACAATCTCAATGAATCTAAAAAAAGCTGTATGAGGTACAAAAATATCATACCATTTAAACCCGTATCGGCTAAAGATAAAGCCCCACCCTCCAAAATATGCAATGGCTAACAAAAGGCATAATGTTGATCCAACAATCTGATCGTTCATCTTGTATCATCCTTAATTATGCTCTGTAGTCTAATGGGATCTGCTTTATAAGTAGAAAATGCATAATGTATCTCAGCAGTATCACTTCTAGTAAAACGCTTCATAAGGAACTCCGTTGCCTCACCACTCCACCACAGCCATACCGCTTCCATCCGGTGCAGGCTGCAACGTCTTGACCTTCTGACCCTTGAACACCTTTTCCCGAATCTCGCGAACAATCACTTCGCCACCGCCAAACGGCGCACACAGGTCAATAAGCCACAAATTATCGCCCGAGCGCCAGTCCTCCGGCTTCAAGCGAGTGGCGCCGCTCTTCAGCCGCTCCTCGACCTCGTCCGAGACATACGCCCAGCTCACAAACGCGATGGGAGCCTTGTCCTTATGGAATACCCGGAATTGCCTATGCCGAAGAGGTGGCAAAAAGTACCATTCCAACTCGGTCAGAAACATGAACTTGTGTTGAGGCGACTGCGTCAGTAGCCAGAGGACTTCAGGAATGACATCCAGCGGCGTCCGTGGCCGCGATTCCTTTTCTTCAACCGCCCCTCCTTCCTTAATTGCAGCCTGAGCAGTTTCATCAGCAACAACACCCTCTGAGGCAACATTGCCCTCTTCCACAACACTTCTTGCATCTTCACTCACAGTTATATCCCTCAATAAGTGTATTGCCACAACGCACCACAGCAAAACGCCTGCAGCACCACTGTTAATCCACCGGGCATAATCCCTATACATGAGAGGAGAATTTGAAGTATGACGACACTCCAATCGGCAACCCGGCCATCTCAACAAAGAGACCCGTAGGCTTTCCGTCTCCACCTCACGATGGATTTGGCCAATAAAAAAACAAATTATCAACAGGTTAAGATCCCACCCCGGGAACAACCTTTTGAAGCACAAAGAAACATTAGCAAAACTCGAAAATATTGACAATGCGATAATTTGAATTTGTTAATTATTCACACATTCGTCGATCATATCGAGTCAGTTATGAGTACTAGATAATCTTCCAACGCCTCAAAAAGATTCCACAATGATTAATACAACAATTAAAGAATACTATTATGCAGAATTAGTAAGAGGGTCACCACATAAGTCAGCCCCCTCCACAAGAACAGGGCGGCACTATTGGAGTGATGAAAGATTTAATTTCACCGACTGGCAAGCTTTCTATTGTCATTTGGAGTTGGACTTATGGCACACGCTCCTCGTGGAACAATGGCAAGATACAATGGATTGAGAACTGCATCCCATCTATATTCACATGGCTGAACCGGCTTGCAGTCCTCTCCATTAAGAAAAATTAAGGTGGCTTGAGTAGAAACTAGGATAGGAGCTTGAACGACTAGCCCAAGGGCAACGAGAGATTGAGAAATACTAAGGGGAAATGGTCCTCGACCACATGAAGCAGTGGAAGACCGCCCGAAACCTCTCCTTATTTTTGGACGAACTTCAGACAAAGACTCCAGACACTCTTGGTTTAGACGAATATATCGCATGGGCACGCGACTATGCGCAGGCAATCAATCCCATCTCCCATCCCAAAACCTAGTTTTTGACGACCAAACGATTGAAAAAAGCTCCGGGTTCTTACCGGTGAAGGCCCTGACTTCCGCCAACCAGCCACACCTTCAAAGCCTCGCAACAAAGCCAAGCCACTCCATTACTGTACTTTTTCTCACATAATACAGCACCGGTTTTTACGATCAGACACGTTAAGGCTTCGTGTGTTGACATCTTTTGCAAAAAACCTTAAGAGTTTTTTATAAAAGGTGGGTAATCACAAATGGAGGCACCATGAAAACAACTCAAGCATTCCGAGAAAAGGACCTGCAAAACATCCAAGTCTTCCGAGGCGGCATTTCAAAGGAAGCCAAGCATGTCCCCATGCACCCCTCTCTCTACCAATTCGACGAAGGCGGAACACTTTCCTTCAATGAAGGCACGCATGGCGTTCTGGTCATCGGCGGTGTTGGGCGCGGCAAGACGGCGTCCTTTATGCTGCCCATGGCATCCGCGCTGATTGACGCTGGCCTGCCGGGATTCATCATCGACATCAAAAACAACTTTACAGGTCAGATTCGCAAGCTCGCAAAAAACGCAGGGCGTGAAGATGACATCGTCGAGATCGGCACGCATCCGGCCGCCACACCTGTCAATCTCATGGCTGGCCTCGACGTTGATGAGATGCAGCAGATGATAGAGTCGCTTCTCCTCAGCGGACAGGAACATAGCAAAAACATCGAGTGGCTTCACTCTGGAGTACGCCTACTTGCCGACATCGCACTCCTCTTACGATTCGTATCACAAGTTGATGTACGGTTTGCCCCGAGCTTCGTTTTAATGGACCGCTGCGTAAATGATTTCAGGTTCGTCCGTAATATCTTCAATATGTATCTGGATCGTGTCTACGACAACGGCGATATCAAACAACGAGCATTTACTAACCGCGTCCGAACTTCGCCTTTCCATATCCTCTCAGACAAAATTTATCGGACATCACTAAAATACAATGAACAGCTTGGTTTTCAGCTTTATGGGCCACGCATGGTGCTTGGATCTATTACTTCGGACGAGTCTCTTTGTAATAATCTCTCCGGGATAAACTGCTCGACAGATCTGGATTACAGAAAACTCTTAAAAGAAAACAAAATTATCATACTGCGTTTCAAGCACACGCAGGGTCACGCGGCCAAGCTGCTCGCCCGGTTCATCAAGGAAAAATTTTACGCGGACGTATACCGCACCCTGGATGATTGCGACCAGCCAGAGCAGTGTTTCTTTATGGCAGATGAATTCCAAGACACCATCAACGTTTCGCCAGATAATACGTTCGACGATCTCTCTTGGTTTTCCAAAGCGCGCGAATTCGGCTGCATCAACATTGTGGCTACCCAAGCACTGTCCAGCCTTTACGGGAACAGCCTACAACATGATCAGGTCAACGCCCTGGTCGCGAACTGTTCAACCAAAATCGTCCTCCAAAACGATGACCCTGCTGCCGATAAATTCTTTAGACATTTTTGCGGCCTGGAAAAGACGCTGGCCCAACTCGGCCCTAGCGAAGCACTTGTGGCACGTTTTGATTTAGACAGCCGGAAACAGGTGGTCGACACACTCCACTTTACAAAAATATTTAAAAGGATTCAGGACCGGCTCAACTCCTGCGGGGAAGTAGCCCGAGTGGAAAGCGATACCCCCTCTCTTGGTTCGTTAATGCAGGAGCTGGATGAAATCCTCTTTTTCGAAACGATTACGACGACCATGGATGGGCGTAAGGATTATGCTGAACTTGTGACAACCTTCAAAAACGTGCTGTGCTCCCCCAGCACCCTGAAGCTGGAATACAGACCAGAGCGTCACGGGGATGTGATGTATGCCCTCCAATCACTCAATGATAGATTTGGCAAAGGGATCACCGTCTATGGGGTAGCTGCTATCGGGAATGCAGGGGCTTATCTGGATGTCGGAGACGATGCCGAGCGAGAGGACGTTGCCGATTTTCTGAGGGAACTCTTGGAGGGTAAATATCATGAAGGCTGACAAAATGATATACGGTGGACCGAACAAGCTGCTTGGCAAATACATCAAAGCGTATGGCGATGATTTGCTCACACGACGAATCTCCGATCCAATCCCAAACGGATGGGCTGAAATAGTGATCGATATGTTCAGCCAAATAAAGCGTTACCACCCGGAGGCAAAAATCGCTTCCATGCGTATCGCTCCGGCTTCGAAGTACAGCAGCGGCATATTACGCCTTGGCTTTTCTACGCCTGACGAAGGAGACCCCATGCACCCTCCAAAACTTCCCCGGTCCCTCAAATGGATTACGGAGCAGGCCCGAAAGAAAACCTTCTCGACGTGCGCCGCATGTGGTCATCCAGTCGGTCACCTCACTTCTCTCAGCCTTTGCGCACTTTGTGCGTGCAGGATAGGAGTGCGGCACTTTTCCGAATAACACACCATTGCCCTCTTTAAGCAGTACTGCTACATGCTTCGATGAGGCGCATATGGACAACACACAAGACCCATCCGACTTTCACTCATACATTGACAAACCTGGCCGAAAGATCAGTTACTCGCGACTTGCCCCTACGAATAAGACCAAACGCATTGGTGGCCTCATCACTGAGATACTGTTTGTGGACAAAGCAGGCTGCAAAACTGCCGAACTGCGCCCTGAGCTCGAGGCATGCCTCGACTTTCTGGAGGCCAATGATGTCCTGTTTGTCGAATCCATGGCTCACCTCGGACGAAACACACGCGAGCTGGTAGACCTTGTACAGCAGATCACCGACAAAGAAGCAGGTGTGTTTTTTGTGGATGAGGACCTCGGTCTCGATCCGTCTAGACCGGACTTTGAAACCAACTTTCGGTGGATGCAATCAATGTACGACTTCGAACGGACGCTTGCGCAGGAACGCCGTAACGAAGGCCTCCTTGAAGCAAAGAAAAAAGGCGTCCGGCTTGGACGCCCCACCAAAATCAACGATGAACAGCGGAAAGAAATCCGCAACAGATTCACTCACGGGGAAAAGGCCTTTGCATTAGCCAAAGAATATGGCGTTTCCGAGAGCCTTGTTTATCAGATTGGCAAGTTAAAATAGAATAGCCCCATCACCCTACCCCAGATTAACGAAACCACCCCTTGGTTGTCTTGAATTTCGCAACAAACAGCGAAAACAGATAAAAGGATCCCAAAGCGATTGCCGCCCCAGCAATCACTCCGACAATAGTGGATTCAAACACTGCCAACATGCTGAGTGAATACACGGCCACGAGAAACAAAAAAATCACGGCCACGAGAAACAAAAAAATCATGGTCGTGAAGCCTCCCATCGTTATCTGACTCCCATGAGTAGCCTGACAACTTCCGCAGGTAGACGCCCCTTTAGGAATAAACTGCCCGCAGAACGGACATGACGAATCTTCAGTCGTCGCCTCATAAGTAAACCCATGCTGGCTCATATCAAACTCCATTCATGTATTTTGTGAACTCGAGAGCTACTTATAGTCTGTAGACTTATAGGAGTCAATTTCTCATGCGAATAATTGGAGGTTTATTCGCATGGCAGGGAATTACACAAAGGATGAAAAGCGGTTCTTGAAGCGACTTGGATTAGCCATCAAGGACAGGAGAGTGGAGCAAGGCTTGTCACAGGAAAAGCTGGCCGAACTGACCGGACTTCACCGTACCTACGTTGGCTCTGTTGAACGAGGCGAACGCAACATCAGCGCACTCAACATAAAAAGCCTGGCCGATGCTTTGGAATGTCAGGCAAGCAATTTCTTCCGAGCGACAGAATAACAGCTCCGATTGGCAACAACTGTAGAAGTGGGACTAATCAACCTTCTCCGGCTACTCCCCACGTTACTGTATGACTCAGGTAGTCATACAGTAACGCTTTTGGGTAGTCCTCAATAACGCTCTCTGTCGCACTTCCATCCAACCAGCCAATCCAAAACCTCCCATATTCGATGAAATCTATTTCAAGTTCATCAAAATAGCGCCAATTGGCTTAGCTCATAGTGCAAAAAAGCAACTTTTTTGCAGAATTTTACAAATATCTCTAAAAGAAAAACAAAAAACAAAAGGGGCACTTTTTTGCCCCCTTGGCGTTACATTGTATAACTCGACCTGCAAGCGGGCACTTTTTTGTCCCTTTTCTTGCCCCTTTTAATCAATTATTAAAAATTGTTGCGATTTTTTTTAACGATGCTAAAATAGCGATTCTTCCTGAAAAAAGCGATATAGGAAGACACAGCGGCTCATGATCAATGCAATATGGCGTACCATTGAACACGAGTGAGCTTCTGTCGTTTAGCGGGACGCCTAGTATCGAAGTCAGCGGGGTGAGTGACCGCACACCCTGCGGGCGGCCTCAGGCCTCGGCTGTTGAGATGAACAGGGAGTGCGCAACCGAACCGCGCCCCGAAGTGTCATCCGGCCCAGAATCCCGCCCTCTATCTGAGGGCCCATTCCCTAACCAGTTCTTCTGGCGCTTGTTCGGCAACCTTCTCTCATGGAGGCTGCCTTATGCAGCACCGCATCAAATTACTTACCATCCAAGAAGCCGCAGACATCCTGCGCGTTAACCGCACAACAATTTCACGCATGATTTCCACTGGCGAATTACCTTGTGTCAGAGTAAGATCACGCAAGCTCATCCGAGAGCAGGATTTGCTCACGTTCATTGACAGCCAAATCGGAATTGAAACGGGCGAAAGCTCGCAGGAGTACTAGCTTATGGCTACAGTAACGATTGCGAAATGCCCTAGAAAAAAGACCAAAGATGTATACCGCGTTGACTTCTACAACCCGGAAACACAAAAGAAAGAGTATTACGGTACGTTCAAGAAAAAAGGCGATGCAAAAGCTGCAAAAGCCAAACTTGAAGTCGCAATAGATGGCGGTGAAGCAATAGAGGTCCCAAGAACAAATCGATCCCTGCGAAGCAAAACCGTTACCCACTTCTGCCACATCAAAGAAAAGGAGTGGAAAAGACGCGGGCAGGAAGGGAGTCTCAGTCCAGCCACTACATCCGACTATATAGGACGCCTCAAACGAATCCGAAAAGTGTTTGGGAAAAAGATAATCGGGACGATCACAGAAGAACTTCTTCTCCAATTCCGAGCTAAAGAAGCGCATCGCAACTCACCAGCTTCGGCAAACAGATACCTGTTTGTCATCCAGCAAGTGATGAAACAAGCACTGAAAGAAAAAGCCATCACAAGCGACCCTGCCGCTTCGATCAAAAAGCTGAACGAAAAACAGCATGAACGAAAAAACTTCCTAACCCCCAAGGAAGTTGAGATTCTGTTGGCACAAGCTGCGAAACAGAAGACCAGACACTACATGGTGCTAGCCATTCTTCTTGGCTTGGAACACGGATGCAGCCGTCAAGAAGTTCTTGACCTGACATGGGCCGACATTGACCTTGAGTTCGGCGACCTAGGCTTAATCCGCTTTTACCGAACCAAAAACAAACAGGAACGACTCCACACCATCATGCCAAGGACGCGAGAGGCGCTCCTGAAACGAAAAGATCATCTTGAAAAAATGAGGGAGAAGCGCAGTATCAAAGTTGAAGCTGACTATGTCGCTGGACGCCTCAACGGCACACGACTCACCAACTTCAACAGGGCTTGGCGAACCATCCGTGACGCATGCAGCTTCAAAAAGAAGCTCAACTTCCACGACCACCGCCACACGTATTGTACAAATATCGTACTAGCTGGAGGATCGACCAAACATGCGGCAGCCATGATCGGCCACAATGATCCGCGCATGACTGAACGCTACACCAACCTTGAAAACCTGATCCACAATCCAGTGCAAGACAAGCTGGCCGCACACTGCCAAAATACATAAAAATCCCATTTGGGACATATATGGGACACGAAACCGTTTTCCGGCCTCAAACCAAAGAAAAAGGACCTCGGATAATTATCCGAAGTCCTTAACTTTCTTGTGGTGGAGCTGGAGGGAATCGAACCCACGACCTCTTGAATGCCATTCAAGCGCTCTCCCAACTGAGCTACAGCCCCACGATGTTGGGTGGAGCGGTATTTAGCTAAGGCTGGATGAGATGTCAACTGAAAAAGAAAAACTGATCAGATTTTTTTGTGCGGCTCTTCATTGCTTCGTCTCCCTTCTTGAAGTAGGAAATACGGACGGTTGGACACGTATGGAGAATCAATGGCACATGTAATCAAACGAATCCTGCTCAAGCTGCTATGGGTTGGCGTGGTGTTTTTCGGCATCACCGTCATTAGCTTTTGGGTGATTCATCTTGCTCCGGGGTCGCCCACAGATTTGCAGACAACGCTCAATCCCGATGCTGGAGTTGAGGCGAGAATGCAGCTTGAAAAGCTCTACGGACTCGATAAGCCCCTGCACATCCAATACGCCAATTGGCTGGAAAGATTGCTACAGTTCGACTTCGGACAATCCATGTCCGGCGATCATCGCCCCGTGTGGGATAAAATCAAGGAACGCCTGCCCCTGACATTTGGCATGAATGTCGCCTCATTGATACTGACCTTACTCATTGCTGTTCCCATAGGCGTCGCCGCAGCGTGGTGGAAAGGAGGAGCCTTTGACAAAATATCCACGGTCGTCGTTTTCATCGGGTTTGCCATGCCCGGTTTCTGGCTGGCTCTCCTGCTTATGCTGTGGCTTGGTATCAACTGGCACATTCTACCAATTTCCGGCCTGACATCACTTGGTCATGAGAACATGTCCAGCCCGGCACAGATTTGGGATGTCACCAAACACCTGATCATGCCCATTTTCATTTATACGTCCGGGTCCTGGGCTGGCATGAGTCGCTTCATGCGATCTTCCATGCTTGAGGTACTCCGACAAGACTATATCATGACAGCCAGGGCCAAAGGGCTGCCAAGTCATGTTGTCCTCTTCAAACACGCCCTTCGCAACGCACTGATGCCGGTCATTACTATCCTTGGTCTCTCTGTTCCGTCACTCATCGGCGGGTCTGTCATCATTGAATCCATCTTCGCCCTGCCGGGGTTGGGACAACTTTTCTTCCAGGCTGTCATGTCACGCGATTATCCGCTCATTATGGGCAGTCTTGTTCTTGGCGCGGTGCTGACCCTTCTGGGGAACCTGCTGGCCGATGTCGGATACGGCCTTGCTGATCCTCGTATTCGTCTTGGGCAGGGGAGACAACGATGAAACGCAAACCTCTCAAACGCCCGGCTCCGTGGGCTCGCCATGCGTTGCTTGGCGTGGGAGTCATCATCGTCGGGCTTATGTCACTGGGAGCGATTCTTGCTCCATGGATTGCCCCATTTGACCCCTCGTTTATCAATGTTGACGCCCTACTCCTGCCCCCATCTGCAATCCACCCCATGGGCACCGATGCTTTGGGCAGAGATGTTTTTTCACGCATTCTGTACGGTGGCCGTGTCTCCCTCTGGGTTGGGTTTGTTGCCGTGGGCATAGCCACTGCCATAGGACTGACCCTCGGCTTGGTCGCCGGATATTTTGGCAAACTCGTTGACGAGATCATCATGCGCGGAGTGGATGTCATGCTCTGCTTCCCATCCTTTTTCCTGATCCTGGCCGTGATCGCTTTTCTGGAACCAAGCTTGACGAATATCATGATAGTGATCGGACTGACGGGATGGATGGGAGTCGCGCGACTTGTCCGTGCTGAAACCCTGACCATTCGCGAACGAGACTATATCATGGCTGCTCGAGCAGCCGGAGCCGGACCGACCCGTATCATCGTACGCCATATTCTGCCCAACGCCATAGCGCCCATCCTAGTCTCCGCGACCCTGGGCGTGGCAGGGGCTATCCTGACAGAATCATCTCTTTCCTTCCTTGGACTCGGTGTCCAGCCCCCGAACGCATCTTGGGGCAATATGCTGATGGAAGGCAAAGAGGTCCTCGGCATTGCATGGTGGTTGTCGGTTTTCCCCGGCCTGGCCATCCTGTTCACCGTCCTTGGATACAACCTTCTTGGCGAGTCACTGCGAGACTTGCTGGACCCGAGATTGAAACAATGAGCACTCCATACACCCGATCCGCCACAGAAGATGATGTCTTCGCCATGGAACAAATCATGCGCGATGCCTTTGAAAACAGCTATGCCCATTTCATGCCTGAGCAATACGTCCGCGCCTGGTTCGACACGAACCAAGCGCAAAAATCCGTCCGAGTCGGACTGGGGCGGGCAGGCGTCACTGAAATCATGGGTCGAGTTGTCGGATTTGTCATGTATCTGGACAATACCATCACCCAGTTGTGGGTAGACCCGAAATACACCCGAAAAGGGGCAGGACGAGCTTTGGTGGAATGGATTGAAGGAGAATATCGCACAAAAGGCTATCCGACCATTACTCTCTACTGCTATGAAGCCAATCGTGATGCCTTGGAATTTTACAAAAAACTTCGCTTCCGGCGCGCTTCTACATTCCAGTCACAAGACGTACAGGGAGGTCCAGTCCCGGTGTATACCATGCTCAAAATGGTTTCGAAATTCAAAAACACATGAGTTCAAGATATCCAGCGAACAAAGAAAAAACACACCTCGTTCCCGCTCCACGGCGAGAGTGAAATGCCCTGCTCCTTCCTCTTTTCCCCTGCGCCGCCATGGTGTATAAGGAGTTTTGTTGCGTTGAATTCAATGGCATTCTCCGGGCTTCCTTGAAGAGGAGTCATCCAACTTTTTCATCAGGCTGGTAATACATGCTCGAACTCCTCCGCATTCGAAATCTCGCCCTCATAGAGGACGTCGAACTCGAATTCTCACCGGGCCTCAACACCCTAACCGGCGAAACCGGCGCAGGTAAATCATTCATCATGCGCGCCGTTGATTTTCTCATGGGCGAGCGTATGGAAGCAAAACTGGTTCGGCCCGGTGCAGAAAAAGCATCGGTCGAAGCCCTTTTCATCCTGCCCGAGGGAGAAACCGTTATTCGCAGGGAACTCTCGGCTCAAACAGGCCGCAGTCGGGTTTTTATCAACGACACTTTATCGTCCCAACCGACGATCAGGGACTTGGCTCCCAGGCTCATCATTCACACCAGCCAACATGGTCAGCAAAAACTTCTCTCGCCAAGCTTTCAGGCAGAGGTGCTCGATTCCTTTCTGCCCGATGCAACGTTGTTGCAGACACGAACCGAAAACTTTGCCGTCCTGAATGATGTTCTGGAACGCAAAAAAGCACTCATGGCCCGATTTGAGGAAGTAGAGAAGCAACGTGATTTTCTCGAATACCAAAAAAAGGAAATTGAGAAGGTCGACCCTCTGCCCGGTGAAGAAGACGATTTGGAAGAGCGCAAAAAAATTCTCAAGGATCGGGAAAGGGCTGGAGAATGCCTACAGAATGCATTGGACATCCTGCACGGGGAAGTCGCCCTGCTGGATTCCATGACGCTCCTGACTCGAGAGATGGAAATCATTGCACGACTTTTCCCCGGTTTTGAAGATGACCGTGAAGCCATTGAAGAAATGAGAATGATGCTCCACGACCTGGATTCGAGACTGCGCAAGGGACCAGCGGCTCTGGACGACGAAGACGAGCATATGAGCCTTGACGATATAGAACAACGCCTCTTTGAGTTGGCAAAACTCAAACGGAAACTCCGACGCGGCCTTGATGAAATAGTGGGCCTCAAAGAGGAAATCGATAAAAACCTCTCTTTTCTTGATGCCTGTTCTCTTGATCTCAAGGCGTTGAGGCATGAGGAAGACGAAGCGGCCAAGGCTCTCAGGGAAACCCTGACCAAACTCAACAGAGCTCGCCAGAAGGCGGGAAAAATACTTTCCATACGCATAGTGGAAGAACTGACAGACCTCGGTTTTTCCGAGCATGTCAAAGTCCACTTCGAGTTTGACTGTCGGGAACTCTACCCAGGATGTGAAGACATGCGTGGCCGTCTGATGTGGGTTCCCAATCCGGGACAACCAGCACAACCACTTGACAAAATCGCTTCAGGCGGCGAATTGTCCCGTTTTCTGCTCGCGCTGGTCACCATGCGTGGCGATGACAACCAGGAGCACGACGCCCTGCCATCACTTATTTTTGATGAAGTGGACGCGGGGATCGGCGGTATGACGCTTAATTCAGTGGGGGCGAAACTTCGCAACCTGGCTGATCGGCAACAAATGTTGCTCATCACACACTGGCCTCAACTTGCGGGCAAGGCCGACCGACACTTTCTTATCCGGAAAGAGGTCGAAAACGGAGCCACATATACCCGCTGTAATCGACTTGAGGGAGATCGTATCAAACTGGAACTCTCGCGAATGGCCGGTGGCGGAGAGCAGGGCGATGCCCTTGCAGAAAAACTGTTGAAATAGACTCGGGTCCTCCTTCCAAACTTTTTCCGATATTCATGGGTGTGCTATGATGACATTATTTGTCTCTCTCTATATCAAACTTTTCTTTCTGCTGACTCCCTTTTTCGTCTTGACGGTTTTCCTTTCGTTGACTGAAGGCATGGGTGTGACGGAACAGAGAAAACTCGCCATCAGAACATCGACAGCAGTTTTGATTATCGCGCTCATTCTCTATTTCGCAGGAAACCCCATCTTTTCCACATTGGGAATCACGCTCGACGGCTTCCGGGTGGGTGCAGGGAGCCTGCTTTTCCTTTCCGCCGTTTCGCTCATTTCAGGAAAACGACAAAGCCTGAAGCCTGATGACGATGCAGATGTCGCCGTGGTTCCTCTGGCCATTCCCATCACCGTGGGACCTGCCACCATCGGAACGCTTCTCATTCTGGGCGCAACCCATATTACCGCAGCCCAAAAAACCGCAGGAGCGTCCGCTCTTCTCGCCGCGTGTCTGACTGTGGGTGTCATGCTCTACTCGGCTTCTGCGGTCAAACGCATCATCGGTCCCATGGGGCTTTCAGTCATGACGAAAATCACAGGGCTGGTCCTTTCCGCCATGGCCGGTCAAATTGTCCTGACAGGTGTCAAGAATTTCCTTGGTTAAGCCCAGACGCGACACTCGGCATTAAAAGTGGACTCGGGCAGGGCGAAAGAGTAGGTTTTCCCTGTGACGAGAAATATAATTATTATCACATGCCTGCTTCTTGCCACTCCAAACTTCGCTTTTTCGGCCCTCGCAGGCAGAAAAATGGTACTGACGACGTCCGAAGCCATTCATACTGGAGAAGAAAGCGCTGTCCTCCGCGTGGCCTATGCAAAACTTGGTATTGAATTGGATATCAAGGAACTCCCGCCACGGCGTTCCCTTGAGGATGCCAATGACGGCTTTGCCGATGGGGAAGTTGGACGTGTCGCAGGACTGGAAAAAGAATTCACGAATCTGATTCGCATTGACGTCCCTATCAAGAGCATCGAAACCATGGCCTATTTCACCCATGGAGCAGTGACCATAAACGGACTTGCCGACCTCACCAGATATCGAATCGGCATATTGGAAGGCATGCGCCTTTCAGAAGAACTGACCAAAGGGATGCACCCCATATCGGTTGATTCATGGGAAAAGCTGTACACTCTGCTGGAAATGGGACGTCTAGATGTCATTCTTGCCTCCCGCGAGAGACAAGAGGAGTGGCACGACATACCACAGACCCGGAACCTTGAGTCGGTTCAATTGCAACCACAGGGCCATGCCATATATCACTATCTCAATAAACGACATCTTGATTTTGCCCCGGTTATCAGAATGGTCCTGCAAGACATGCGTCAAACAGGTGAGATGAGAAAGATCCTTTTGCAGGCTTCCATGAACTAGGCTTGGGGAAGAAACTCGCTCTGTCACACAGTCTCAACACTCAAGGGAGACTTGGTTTCTTTACACCCCTTCCCTTCTCAGCTACACAAAATTGTTATGACAACCAACATTGACCTTGCTTTCGAGCACCTCTATCCCGTTCAGTCCTATGAACCGCGTATGGATGGCCGTATTGCCATTCCTTCAGTTTGCAACTATCTTCAGGATATAGCTTCCCGCCATGCCGACACTCTTGGTTTCGGCTACCATGACCTTGAGAAATGTGGCCACTTCTGGATGCTAGCCCGCTTGCACGTCACTATGGAGCGACTTCCTCGATTCGGCGAGAGCTGCCGGATCGAAACATGGCCTTCGGGCAACGAACGCCTTGTGGCCCTGCGTGATTTCCTGCTTCACGATGAAAAAGGACTCATAGGGAAAGCCACGACCTCCTGGGTGACTGTCAATACGACCACACATAAACCGGACAACCCGGAAACGGTCCTCAATCGTCGATTCATTCCCAAGCGGGACCGTGCAACAATTTTTCCCACCAAGGCCATCAAACGTCTCAAGGGCGGAGAGCACGATATCAGGCTTGTTGCCCGACGCTCTGACATGGATATCAATAATCATGTCAACAATGTCCACTATGTGGAGTTCTGCCTGGAGGCGATTCCTCGTTCATGGGAAGAAAAGAATCGGTGCCTTGGCATCGACATTCAATTCAGGTCAGAATCCCATGCCGGAGATGAATATGTCTCGGCATGTGCCCCCGCCGACCCCGACGGCCCGCACGCGACGTTCCTGCATAGCCTGACACGGCTTTCTGATGGGAGAGAAGTCGTCCGCATGCGATCCTGGTGGATACAGGCATGAGTATACAACTCCGCTTTGATGCGACAGGCGTGGATTGGGATGAAGCTGCTGCCATTTTCGAAAAAGCTCCACTGGGCACTCGCCATCCCAAGACTCTGGAACAAGCCTTTACCCGAAGCTCTCTCGTCTGTTTTGCCTGGGACGGGGAAATTCTCGTGGCAATTGGCCACGCCCTCTCCGACGGCATCCTTCACTCAGTCATCTATGATCTGTGTATGCTACCGGAGTATCAACGCCAGGGACTGGGATCCCGAATGCTTGAAGCAATCCTCACACGCCTGAACACACCTAATTGCGTTCTCTGGTCTGTTCCCGGCAAGGAAAATTTCTATGCTCGCCACGATTTCAGACCAATGCTGACAGCCATGGCCCGTTTTGAAAATCCTGCAAAATCAGCCGTACAGGGATATATAAAACCTTAAAAACCACTCATGGTCACCATTCCCGGCACTCTCAAGAAGGCGCTTTTTTTACGCACAACGAATCCCTTTCCATGAACTCCCCTTGCCCACACAGACCTCGTAGGCTAAACAATACATAAAAAGTCAAGGAGTATGATGTCATGAAGACCGACAATCCAGTCCTACAAGCTCTTTTCGATCGCCGATCCATTCGTCAATTCACCGATGAATCCGTTTCGACAGAGGACATCAAAACCATTCTCGAAGCCGGACGCTGGGCGCCAAGCGGCCTAAACAATCAACCATGGCGCTTCATGGTCATCCCCCGGCACGATGCAAGCCATGAGAAACTCGCCCAATGCACCAAATATGCTCATATCGTTAAGAAATCAGCTGCATGTATCTGTATCATGCTCGACAAATCAGTCATGTACAGCGAGATGAAAGACCACCAGGGAGCAGGAGCCTGCATTCAGAATATGCTGCTTGCCATTCATGCTCTCGGTTTGGGAGGGGTCTGGCTTGGACAAATTGTCAATGATCAGGACGCTTCACTCGGGGCACTGGGGCTGAGCAATGAAAGCTACGAACTCCAGGCAGTCATCGCGCTGGGACACCCGGATCAGAAGGGAAGCTCCAGCCGAAAGAGTCTGGACGATCTCCTGCTGGAGGAACTGTAATGGAGATAAAGAATTTCCCACTCGGCCCACTCCAGACCAATTGCTACCTGCTTTATGACGATTCCGAAGCTCTTGTCATTGATCCCGGTGGCGACCCGACCCAACTGACAGACTTTGTCAAGGAACACGCGCTGACCATCACGCATATCCTGAACACTCATCTTCACTTTGATCACACCTACGGGAACAAGGTTCTGTCTGAAAGGACCGGCGCTCCCATCCTGTGCGGCGAGCATGATCTCCCCCTCCTGGAAAATGAACTGGGCCGGGGGGGGACTTTCGGTCTGCCGGAAGTCGAGCCCTATGAAGCGGAAATCATAGAACCGGGTGAACACACATTCGGAAACTTCTCCTGCACGGTTTTCCATACCCCAGGACACTCGGCTGGAAGCTTGACCTTTCATTTCCCGGACGCACAAGCCGCTTTTGTCGGCGATCTTATCTTCTATCGGTCAATTGGCCGAACCGACTTTCCCGGCGGCGATCTTGAAGTCCTGAAAAATTCGGTCAAGGAATATATCTTCACCCTGCCTCCGGAGACTCTTCTGCTCTCGGGTCATGGACCTGAGACCTCGGTAGCCGATGAAATGCACCACAACCCCTTCTTTGGCGGGTACTGATGAGTCAACCGATCATCATCGACATTCGAGATATGTGTTGAGGCGTGGGCATGGAGGTAGGTTGGTATCTCCGTTTCTCAAAGACCGATAGGGTCGAAGCCATGGTAACGGCCAAGACTGCACCTCAGGTTCGCCATGAGGCACATATTTTCCGTGACTGGATATTTGAATTTCAAGACAAAGAGGATCATGTGCTGGCCCGCATGACGCGACGCAAGCCACTCTATAAAGATGAGGACTCTGCATGAAAGCAGTCATTTATACGGCCAGCCATCGCAGGGAAGGCAACACGGACAGAGTCGCCGAACTGCTTGAAGCGGGTGTCATCAAAGCCGGAGGAAAATCGGAGATAATTCATGTCCGGGACAGGGATGTCAGGCCATGCCTGGCCTGTGGATATTGTGACAAATCCACTCACCTTCAAGGACAACAGCGATGTATTCTCGGCAAAAAAGACGAAGCATGGGCAATGTTCGAGCCAATGTTCACAGCCCAAACTGTTTTTTTTGCCTCCCCCATATACTTCTACCACCTGCCATCACGGCTCAAAACATGGATAGACAGGGGGCAACAGTTCTGGAAGGCTCGGATCGACAAGGAAACCTGGATCGCCGACCTCCCCCGGCGCACTGTGCATTCGGTGCTGGTTGCCGGGCAACCTGAAGGAATAAAGCTCTTCGAGGGCGCACGGCTGACGCTCAAATACTTTGTCGCGAATTTTAATATGAAATTGGCCTCTCCACTGACCTTCCGTGGCGTGGACGCTGCCGAAGATTTGCGTCACCATACTGAAATGGAAAAGCTAATCGTCGAATGTGGACAGAAGGCATGGCAGGATGCCACACTCCCTGAATGACCCTTTCCATTCGCTCCATGCTCGAATGGACCGGGCTGCACCAAGGTCGATGCCCGGTCTGCGCCATGCTGACAGCCAGGGGGGTACTCTGCGAGACGTGTGCTTCTGCCCTTGCGGCCCGTACGGGCGGCTATTGTCCGGGATGCGGCGAAATATTTGCTGACGAAACCATGCCGCTGAACCTGTGCGGTGCGTGTCGCCTTTCACCGGAACCGTGGGGGCGCTTCTTTTTTCATGCCATCCATACTGGGGCACTCCGAGACCTGATCCTCGGATATAAATTCAATAATGCAACAGGCTCGACACGCTTGCTGGCAGAGATGCTGGCTGCGGCTTTTCTCGACAAAGAAGGCCCGCCTCCCGATATCATCGTTCCTGTTCCGTTGCACAAGCGTAGACTCCTTTGGCGTGGTTTTAATCAGAGCACGGAACTGTGCCGTCCGCTCAGTCAACAAACACACTCACCTATCGTGCAAAAAAGCCTTGTACGCACCAGATACACACAGCCACAGACCATGCTTGGGCGAGCTGAACGGCGCGAAAACATCAAATCCGCATTCACAGCCAACACCGACCTCGTCCGAGGGAACCGGGTACTCCTGGTCGATGACGTTTACACGACAGGTGCCACACTCAGGGAATGTACGGTAATGCTCAAGCAAGCCGGCGCCACAAGGGTGGATGTCCTTGTCCTGGCCCGTGCCATGCAATAGATGACAAGGCACAGGCTCGAGGTAAAAAACAGGCTGGAATTCAATTCTATTATATAAATGACTTTCCGTTTCAAGGCGGTATGCCCTCATACGACCAGACAATCTTTAAAAATGCCCACGGGACATTCAGAAAAAAAGGGGATTGCCTCATGGAGTTTCTTGATTTTTCCCCGACACTGTGACAGTAATCCGTCTGCCGCAAAAAAATAAAAAAAAGTGGCTGGGGGCTTGACTTCTGCGACAAGTTGCGGATAGGTTGCCTCCTCTTACGAACTGGAGGTTTTAACTATGTTTGCTATCATCGAGACCGGCGGAAAGCAGTACCGCGTTGAAGAAGGTCTTGAACTCAAAGTAGATTTGCTCAAAATCGAGGCTGGCGAAAAGCTGGACATCGATTCCGTTCTCCTGGTTGACAAGGACGGCGACACCAAGATCGGCGCACCCTTCATTGAAGGCGCAAAGGTCGAGTGCGAAGTTCTGGGTCACTCTCGTGGCAAAAAGGTTGTGGTTTTCCACAAGCTGCCTAAAAAGGATGCCCGCAAAACGCAGGGTCACCGCCAGGATTATACTTCTATCAAAGTCAAATCCATCACGGCCTAGCGCCTGAGGGGAGGATAACATGGCTCATAAAAAAGCTGGTGGTAGTTCCAGAAACGGTCGCGACAGTGCCGGTCAAAGACGAGGCGTCAAACGTTTTGGCGGTCAGGAAGTCCTGGCTGGCAACATCCTTGTCCGCCAGGTCGGCTCCTCTTTTCACGCTGGCGAAGGTGTCGGCACAGGCAAGGACTACACTCTGTTCGCCCTGCGCGACGGTGTTGTTAAGTTCGAGAAGTACACACGCAACAAGGTCGCCAAGACTCGCGTGCTCGTACTGCCCGCAGAAGCCTAAAGCTTTGCAGACAGCATTTCTCCGGGCAGGAGACGCTCCCTGGAGCGCCTCCTGCCCGTTTTTTGCGTTTCCAAGTTTCGGCAATCGGGGAGAAAAGGGGTAATACCATGCGTTTTGTTGATGAAGCACTCATTCTGGTCCGCTCTGGCAAGGGTGGTAACGGATGCGCGAGTCTGCGTCGTGAGGCCAATGTTCCCAAAGGTGGTCCTGATGGCGGTGATGGAGGCAAAGGTGGCGACGTCATCTTTCGCGGTTCGAACCGTCTGATGAGCCTCTATGACTTCCGCCTCCATCGTCACTATTTTGCCCGCAATGGGGAAAGCGGCATGGGCAGAGATCGTTATGGTAAAGCTGCCGAGGATCTGTATGTGGATCTCCCTGTGGGGACTCTCATCTATGAGGTGACCGAGCATGACGATGGCAACACAAGTGAAAAGCTTATTGCCGATCTTGTGAATGATGGCACTGAAATAGTCATCTGTGAAGGAGGCAAAGGCGGCCGTGGCAACCTGCATTTCAAGTCATCCACAAACCGTACCCCTCGCGTTGCCGAATCGGGATTTCCTGGAGAGGAAAAACGGATTCGCCTGGAACTGAAAATCTTGGCGGACGTTGGACTCCTTGGCCTCCCGAGTGCAGGCAAATCCACATTTATTTCCAAAATTTCGGCAGCCCGGCCCAAAATTGCTGCATATCCCTTCACGACACTGGTCCCCAATCTCGGTGTCATTGAAAATGAAGATTTCGAACGGATGGTTATTGCTGACATCCCCGGTCTTATCGAAGGAGCCAGCGAAGGGCGTGGACTGGGCATCCAATTCCTGAAACATGTCGAGCGAAATCGATTTCTCGTCCATATCCTCGCAGTGGAAGATCTCAATAGAGATGCTCCTACGGACGGATACGATATGCTCAATCAGGAGTTATGCGAATACAGCGCGGAACTGGGCAAAAAAACTCAGATCAAGGTCATCAATAAAATTGACACACTTGACGAGGATGAACTTGCAGACCTCAAGGAGAAAGTGACTGCTTCCAGTGAAAAAGTTTTCTTTATCTCAGCCCTCACAGGTGAAGGTGTTGATGAACTTCTAGCCGAAATGTGGCGACACCTGTCCCTGCTCAGCGAGAAAGAAGCCGCAGAAGAAGCCGAAGCTTAATCCCACTTCTTCCTGTAGTCGAAATGAACACGGTTTACTGCCTGCTTCGTGTTTTTTTCCTGATTCATGGAACCGGTTGTCTCTCGGAATGCATCCAGAGTCAGTTCCGTCTCCGACGCCATACCACTGGCTGCCGCATCAGCATCGGTATCCAATTCCAGAATTCCGGCATCAATGGTAATGGAGGTTGTGACCTGTTGTCCTTCCAATCCCTGCACCATCACCGAGTGGGTTTCCAACGTATCCGAACCATGGCCGACATCTATGCTCTCGCGCATGCTCATGGATTGCCTGCCTGTTAAATTCCCGTCCTTGAAATCTTCCCGAACATGTGATGTCTTTCGGAGAACACCGGGACTTTCATTCTCTGTCAGCGCATGGCCTTTCTCAAAATAAAGGGCACGCTCACGTTGGAAGAATGAGGATTCATGGGCTTCCTGTGTGTCTTTTTGACGCATCACCATCTCACCATCACGGTATATCTCATCTGTCCAAGAAATCGAGTAGGGTTGATTCGGACTGCCGCTGGAGGAAATATCCGCTGCCACGCTGTAATCATTGGCTCCAATATGCCGATTGAGACCTTCCACAAACAACTCCGGCTCGGAGCTGCTGCGCAAGAAATTTGTGTTCATCAGGTCCACGGCTGACTGTGGCTCTTTTCCCAGGTATTGCTCAGTCGACACCCCCAACGAGTCGAGGATATTCGGACGCCCCCCAAGTTGAGCTGTTTCAGTTTCTGACAAACTCATGGTCCCGTAACTCTGCTTTATCAACTCGCCCTTGGCATACCACGCGACACTGACAGCCTGCTCCTGCTTTCCATCGCTCTTGTCATCGGCCTTATCTTGCTGTTTATCCCTGAATTGAGCATCCCGTATGAGATTGCCATCCGAGTCGTAATCCTTCACTGTCACAGAGACATTTGTGTTGTGCTCCAACTCTCGCGTGCTTCTCGCTTCCATATTTCCGACATCATTATACGACCTGTTGGACAACTGCTTGTAACGCCCCTCATGATCAAGAGTGACCTCACGCGCCAATTGACTATTCGAGCCGAATTCACGAATCTCGGCATGATACGATGCTATATGTTTTTGATGAGTCAAAGCCGTTGAGAGTGCTTCAACATCGGGAACGACCTTGTCCGTCCCCTTTTGCAGCAAAGACTTGATACGAGTCATGGCCTCATCATCGCTATGAATCGAGCTATTCCAAGTACTGAGCACCATGGAATCCTGCATCTCCCCTTTGAGCATACCGTCATCATACCACTGAACGCTGCGCTCCATGGAGGATTGAGTCCAGCCCTGTGTTCCTTCCAATTCCTGAATATCCGTATGGATAACCTGACTCAGGTCACCTGAAGCATCATAATATTCCGTATCAAAAGACGCACCGTTCTCGGCAATACTTCCTGTGATCGACTTGACCAGATGACCATGATTATATTCCAAAATCTCAAGAGAATCACCATCAATGGATATTGTCTGCTCATTGCCGTTTTTCAGTATGAAGGTTCCCTCTTTCAACCCGGAGGACAACTCCCATTTTGATCCGGAATTTTCGGCATCAGCCTTTTTGTTACTTTCGCGAATCATTGCCGCGTTATCCAATTGAGCACGCATCTTGACTGTCACGTCATTGCTGAGAGTGACAGTATCACCTTGTTGGGAAAGTGAAGAAGAATCCTTCCTGGCAATCTGCTGTGGAATGGCTGCGGTAAAAAAAATGGAACCATCTACAGGATTAATCATGTCGAGACTCCCGATTGAAGAAACATATACATGAAGCCCATCCAAACATTTCGGATGCTGTCATTAAAAACCTCATCGGGAAAACTTTATGTTTCTTTATATTCATGAAGGGATTATATCTAGACCAATGCCCCCTTCTCCACCCGGAGCGCATTCCCTCTCCTTGCCCATGTATACGAGCATACGCATTCGGATATGACTGACAAAAAAACAGACTGCCTGTACTGCGGCAGTCTGTTTTTTTATCTCATCTCTCAAGAGTACGTAGCCCTGCATCAGTCATTGCCATCGCGTTCATCAAAGACTTCTTTAGCGCCCGACAATGCATTCAACGCAGCAGGGAAACCGGCATAAACTGCAAGCTGAATGAAGGACTCCACAATCTCTTCCCGAGTCCACCCAACATTGAGCGCACCGTTGACATGAACCTTTAACTGAGGAGCACACCCACCCATGGCCCCAAGGGCAGCGATCGTCACCAATTCCCGATCCTTGAGCGACAGTTGAGGCCTGGAATACACGTCACCAAAAGGGAATTCGATCAAAAGCCGACCGAAGTCTGGTGAAATGGCATCCAATGCCTCAATGACCTTATCGCCCATTTCCCCATCCACCTCGCGTAATTTTTCCAATCCGCGTTCATACCGTTCGTTGTTCATGACAACCTCCTTTTGAGACTCAATACGTCCCTCGGATTAATACGTCCAATACCCCTTTCATGATTCTGTGATATGTTTTACAAATCAGTATGAACACAAAACAGATGCTCTACTTCCTGACTGTTGCCGAAGAATTGAATTTCAGAAAAGCAGCGGTACGCTTGCATATGACACAACCACCGCTCTCGATGCAGATTGCTACGCTGGAAGAAGAACTCGGAGTGCGCCTTTTCAGGCGAGACAGGCGGCGAGTGGAGTTGACTGAGGCCGGAAAAATTCTTGCCCACGATACGCGAAAGATTCTCTCTGATATAGAATCGGCCCAACAGCGAGCCATAGACGTCGGTAACGGAATAACAGGCCGCTTGCGTGTGGGATTTGTCGGCCCGGCCATAGATGGCCCCCTTGCCCCTGACTTGAAAAAATTTCGGACCCAAAATCCTGAAGTTGTTTTTGAATTAACAGAGGCAACAACGGAAAAACAAATTCGCATGGTCCGGGAACAGGAACTGAATATGGGGATAGTACGTCTTCTCGGGCATGATACCACAGCCCTCGCCTGTACCCTCTACCATGCAGAAACATACGTCCTCGCAGTTCCACAGGACCATCTCCTTGCCAATGAGAAATCTGTCTCCCTGACACAACTCGATAATGAGCCACTTATCTTCTTTCCAAGGCACATCAATCCAACCCTACACGACGCATGGATTACAGCCTTTGCCAAGGCTCAAGCACGAATGCGGAGAGTCCAGCAAACAGTCACCAAGCATACGTCCGTAGCTCTGGTTGCTGCCGGGCATGGGGTGGCTCTTGTTCCGGAGTCCACAGCGCGTACCGGACGCGCTGGAGTTCGATTTATCCCGCTGCGAGGAATAGTGCCCACTCTCGAGATCCACTTGATCCATGATCAGCGAAGGCTTTTCCCTCTGGCCGACTCCTTCCACCACTTTCTCCTTAACCAACCAAAATGAACAGAAGGAAAGCCAGATCAATCCGTTTTCCCGGACAACTCCACCTTGCCAGCGGCAGGGCTGATACTGTACGGTGCGCCCCATGATGAGAACCGATGTAGACAGACATATACTCCTCAAGGAAGTACGCCGAATAGTGGTCAAAGTCGGAAGTGCCGTACTGGCCACGAAAGACGGCCTGAACCCGGACTCCATTGACAGGTTGGCAACCCAACTGTCCGCTCTGATCGATCGGGGAATGGACGTTGTCCTGGTCTCATCCGGTGCGGTGGCTGCCGGAAGACAACGCATCTGTGAACGGACCCGACAGTGTCGCAAGGAATATGATGACATGGCTTCCCGCCAAGCGGCGTCGGCCATTGGTCAGGGCCGCCTCATGCATGACTACGATGAAGCCTTTGCCAAACACGGCAAAGTCACCGCACAAATTCTCCTGACACGGAGCGGACTCAAGGACCGGGAGCGCTTTCTCAATGCCCGGAATACACTGGAACGGCTGCTTGAATGGAAAGTCATCCCGATCATCAATGAGAATGACACAGTCTCCACCCACGAACTCGAATTCGGCGACAATGATACCCTAGGCGCGATGTGTCTCGGGCTAACAGGCTCCGACCTTTTTGTGAATCTTACCAGTGCGAACGGCGTTTTTGATCGAAACCCGGAGACACACCCCGAAGCACGATCCATCCCGGTCATCGACAACATCGCCTGCCTGGATATCGAAGCCATGTGTGATGGTAAAACCAGTGTCGGTACGGGCGGCATGTACTCAAAACTTCGTGCGGCCAGACGCGCGGCCCAGTTGGGCATCCCGACTCTCATTGTTTCAGGCAAAGGGGAGTTTGACATTCTTGCGGCCCTCGACGGAGCGGACCACGGCACTCTCGTCCTGCCGGAGAGCCGCACAGTCTCCAGCAAAAAGTTCTGGCTCGCTTACCATGACGATCCCTCCGGGGCCATCCGAGTAGACAAAGGAGCAGCCAACGCATTGCTCACCAAAGGCAAATCTCTGCTTCCTATCGGCATCAGCGCCGTGGACGGCTGTTTTGAACGAGGCGCACTGGTCTTTATCAAGACCCTTGAGGGCGATGAACTCGGTGTTGGATTAAGCAATTTCTCTTCTGCCGAACTGGAACGGATCAAAGGGAAAAAGACTGCCGATTTACCCGCGATCATCGGGCCGACCTCCTCTGATGAGGCCGTGCACCGCGACAACATGCTGCTTGATGCAGCCATATAACCGGAGGGCGCTTTGAGGCGACTCTATCTCGATAAGAATCTGCAATTGACTTTCTGCGTGACACTGATGGCCATCCTCGGTGTATCGAGCATTATCCCGGCTCTACCGGACATCATGACAGGACTCCACATGAGCCCGGTTCAGATAGGACTGGTTATCTCCGTCTTCACCCTACCCGGAATCCTGGTCTCTCCCTTGGTCGGCATTCTTGCAGACCGTATCGGACGAAAAGTCATTCTTGTCCCATCATTGTTCATTTTCGGATGCTTCGGTTTTTTCTGTTTCTTTGCCCAATCCATGGAGCAACTGCTTATCCTCCGTTTCATGCAGGGACTCGGAGCAGGACCGCTGGGAGTCATTTACGGAACTCTCATCGGCGATTTGTACCAAGGAGATGAACGCGGCCAGGCCATGGGTTACAATGCGAGCGTGCTTGCCATAGGAACCGCAGCCTTTCCCGGCCTTGGCGGAGCACTTGCCATGCTCGGATGGAACTATCCTTTCCTGCTGCCCCTGATTGCCATCCCACTGGGACTGGTGATTGCCACTCAGCTGGATACACCGGAACCCACCTCTTCCGGGAGTCTCAAAAATTATTTCCGGGATGCCTTCCAACTCATGAAAACGCGGCAGGTCCTCAGCCTCTTTGCCACAACAATGGCCACCTTCATCGTCCTGTACGGCCCTATCGTGACTTACCTGCCTATTCTGTTAAGTCATCGGTTCCATGCCTCTCCCGTTTCCATCGGTATGGTTTTTCTCATCTCATCCGGTTTTACAGGAATGGCTGCATTCCAACTGGGCAGACTCTCCAGCCGGTTCAGTCACCGTTTTCTTCTGGGGAGCGCAGGTCTCTTGTATGGTCTCGCCATGCTACTCATTCCAATGACCCCGAGCATCTGGTTCGTGATCCCCGCTGTAATGTGCTTCGGCCTGGCTCAGGGGTTGAATATTCCCACAGTGATGACCATGCTGACCACTATTGCCCCCATGGAACAACGTGGGGCATTCATGGCAGCCAACGGACTGACCCTGAGACTTGCCCAGACCGTCGCCCCTCTCCTGATGGGTGGCATATACAGCCTCTTCGGTATCCAGGCGGTCTACATGGGAGGGCTGCTCTGTGCCCTTGTCATTCTGTTGCTGGCCTTTTTCTGTATACAAGACTAGGCTTCAAGGATGTCTCAACACATCCTCTCCACTGGACAAACCTTCTGTGCCGACCAGGACGGGTCGATAATTTCCTGCGGCAATACTGGGCAGGATGCAGAATTCTCGCCCGGACAGGCATGGGACCCGACACGATTTATCCCCGATGGAGAGGCAATCCTAGATACGACAACCGGTCTGGTCTGGCTGAAAGATGCCAATCCTGTCGGATTCCCCATAACTTGGCAGGAAGCATTCGAATTCGTCCAAACCATGAATAAGGACCATGTAGCAGGCTTTACTGACTGGCGCCTCCCGAATCGTCGCGAACTTTTCAGTCTGGTTTCCTTTGATTCCCACTCCCCTTCACTGCCTGCCGGGCATCCTTTCACCAATGTCTTTCATGGGTGGTACTGGACCTCGACCACATCAGCCATGCACGAAAGTCAGGCATGGCACCTCCATATGATGGGAGGAAGAATGTTCTGGGGAAACAAGACCGGGTATGAACTCGTCTGGCCTGTACGAGGGCGTTCGGAAATACTTCCTGCGCCAACAGCAGGTCCATCGAAAGATGGTTCAGTCTGGCCGGAACCTCGCTTTGAGGATCATGGGGAGATCGTTACCGACAGGTTGACCCACCTCTGCTGGACCCGCCTAGCGGATCTCGCCCCAGGACCGGTCTCATGGAAAGATGCGTTTACCGTGGTCAAAAAACTGAATACGACCGGATTCGCCAGCCTCTCCGGATGGCGTCTCCCCACCATCAGGGAATTCGAATCCCTGACAGAAAGCCAGAACCATTCACCAGCTCTGCCAACCGGCCACCCTTTCACCAATACCCGCGAAGCATACTGGTCATCCACCAACAGTGGGTACGAAGCAAATTGGGCCATGTGTCACTACCTTGACAAGGGAGCAATCGGAGTCGGCTACAAACGTGACAAGGGATTTCACGTCTGGGCCGTCAGAGCACCCTAATATCTCGCACGTCTTTTGCCGATAGAGAGAATAAGGAACTCAACGGGAACCAAGGAGGGTGCCATGACCTTACGTTCACATCTTCAACACAGACTCAACCCGCTCCATCTCTATTGTCGATTGCGGGCCATCGGTTTTGCGGATAAGGCCGCAAGGACTCTCACTGGATGCTATGAAAAAATCGTCTATCGTCGCGTCCTGGCTTGATCAGACACAAACACACTCCGGGTTTCTCCGACACTTGTTCAACCCCACCCGCCCCGGAGTTTTTCTTTTTATTTTTTTCTCCTGTATCTGAGGATAAAACCATCCAGAGCATCACGCTGCCGTTCCATATGGAGAACCCAGGCTTCCAGGATTTCCCTCCCCTCAGGAGTAATGGAATACACACGTTTGGCCGGACCATCGCCTCTTGAATCCCACCTGGAAAGAACCAACCCCTCTTCATCCATTTGCCGCAAGTGTCTATAGACCATTCCGGGAGGAGCGTCCCCACGCAAAAAACCATACTCCCCAATGGTCTGGATCAACTCATACCCATACGACGATCCCATGCTCAACGCCATGAGCAAGGATGGTTGAATATACCGTTGCGGCTTTCCGCTTCCTACATTTTTCGACATAATTGCAAAGACCTTCTTGACTCTATATACTTAAAGGATATATGTTCAACATAGACAATAAATCCTTCAAACACAACACTACCGGGAGGACACCATGAAGATTTTCGTCAGAGAACGTCGCAGATCGGATAAAGGCCAACAACGACCACGCTATCGAGTAGTTGGCGTGCAAGGTGGAGATTTGAAAATCTACGCCAAACGAATACGTAAATGCGAACTGGCTGAACTGGCCGAACATACCGGCGCTGAAATTATCTACCTTGCACGAGGTGAGGACGAAGCAGAAGGTGTCAAGCCCAAAGGGTAAATAAATGGCCCCTGTACCAAAGACACACAAAAGACTCATATTCAAAAAAAGAAAGCTCCCTCACAAACACCCGTTTGTGAAGGAGCTTTCTTTTTAAAGTACATGATATGGTTTTGGCAGCTTCTGCCGAGTAATTAATCCTTGTAAACGATGGTCCCCACATGTTCGCCATTGAGCGCGGCATGTAGATGCTCCGGGTGACGCAGGACATCAATTATTTGAAACTGCTTTAATGTTTTGGCATTCTTGAGAAAAGTTAAAACAGGACGTTCGACAATCAGGTCTTCCAAATCCATCTCTATCAATTCATCGACATGAATTCTGTCAAAAAACCTGAGAGCCTCCCTGTCCTTGGCTTTCTTGGGGTCACTCTCGTACATCCCCTTTTCGTCTTTCAAATAAATCAAGGACTTGGCGCCGATATTTTCAGCCAACAGACACGCTCCCGAGTCCGTACGATGCGGGGGAATGGAACCGACTTCCGCCGGGTGTTCAAAGAAACCATAGGGAGGAATACCAGTGGTGATAGGCAGATATCCCTGTTGGCAATACATGTGGAGTTGCTCAAGATGGTCGCCATGCCCGATCATGGCTCCACCATGCTTGGCCAGAAGAACGGATAACATTTCGGCATTTTGTGCCGACACCTTGTCTCCGAGCTTGGAAAGCACCCCAGTGGGCATACCGAGGTCTATGCCGATACTGTAGACATGCCGAGCACGAGTCCCTCCCCCACACATCAACAAAATCTTATGTTCTTCTTTGGCTTTGACCAGTTCTTCAAGAATCGGGAACAAAGCCGACGCACCGCGGTCCATGATCGACTGCCCACCAATCTTGAGAACATTGACCTCCGGCTGCATACGGAAATATTCATCGGCCTCTGTTTCTCGTAGCAACCGCTTGTCAACCAGAGATTCGCCCAACAAAGGGGTCTCAATATGCAACCGTCCCTTTTCACCCTTTTCCTTGATCAGTTTACCCATGGGGTCTGTCTCCTTGCACCCAAAAATGTTTCATTTAATGAGAGTATTGTATCGTCTGATGACAAAAAGACAAGACAAACCCGCTTACACCCGATTCGGAATCAGACTCAGACCTTGATTTTCCCGACGCGGATGATGTGATACAGGCAGATCCCGACGCCGAAAGCCCATGCGAGATTACTGATCAACGTAATAGCGAGCATGAGTACGACCACGAAAAGATCGGACCGAGAACTCATATCCATGATCGCCAAAGTCAATTGTGCGCCGGAGAAAAAGAGCAAAGCCCCAAGAACCCCCATAGGCAGGAGATGCAAGACATTGGCCGCTCCCGGTCCATAAAGAAGAGCCAGGAGAATGAAACCACCGCCAATAATCATGTTCGACCCACTTGTTCTGGCCCCGAAGCGATAGTGGGCAGCCAACCCGCCAGCACCATGGCAAACCGGCATTCCGCCCACCATGACGGAGAACAAATTGGCCAACCCCATGCTCATGCACAAGGCTCGATCCGTGACACGCCGACTCTCCCGCCCGAAGTATTCAAAGCTCAAATCACGATTACCAATAACGGCATTGCCCATGGTCATGGGGATTTGGGGGAGCACCAGCACCAGCAGGGCAAAGGAAAAATCCCCCCCGGACGGAAATCCGAACGGCAAAAACCGTGGGAGGTGAAATCCGATCTGGACACCAGCCAACTCCTGCCACGCGCCGAGTAAGGAGCCGACAAGCACTCCACTGACAACAACAACCAACCCCGCCGGAAAACGACGGCTATTGAGCAAAAAGAGTGTTACCAGAAAAAAGAGTATGCCCAAAATCAGGCTCATGGGCATCCCCATAAAGGACTGACTATTCAGAAAAGGTTCTGTCCCACCATGCATGACTTGAAAATCACTGGTCCCCACAACCATCTTCGCCCCCTTGGAAAGCAACAGGATACCTGTAGCCATCTGCACACCGCGTATGACCGTTTTCGGAACAATGCGCGCTACAAAATCCACCAAGTGCGTCGCTCCGAGAAAAAGCAGAAAAACAGCGACGATCAGTCCCGAAGCTGTAATAACATCCGGGCTGAGAGACTGACCGATGGCATACGCTGCCACGACCTTCATCGGCTGGACCGCCACGGGCACACGATAATACATGCCACCCAGGACATACATCAGCCCTATAGTCAAAAACAATCCGGTGGCAGAGAGTCCGTTGATCATGATCATGGCAAAAGCCAACGGCAAAAGAGTTCCGAGATCACCCACGGAACCGGCCCACTCCATTCTGTCAAAACTCATTCGCATTTTTTTGGCCCCTTTTGGATCTGTCAACACCAAAGAATCGTATCGATTCAAAGCACTCCAGACAACTCCGAATATTGACACAATGTCATCTTTCAAGGAGAATCCCGTCATCCGAATATATCGCCCACCACGCGAGGAGCGCGCCGAATGAAGAAAGAGTCCATCAGCCAGCGGGACATGAAACGTTACCAGCTGCAAGCCAAGTCCATCATAGAAACACTGCCGTTCATCACGGATTTCTACGGCAAGACCATTGTCATAAAATATGGCGGAAACGCCATGATAGATGAGAAATTGAAGCGAGCCTTCGCTCTCAATGTCATCCTCCTCAAATATATCGGCCTCAATCCTGTCATCGTCCACGGCGGCGGCCCGCAGATAGGGTCCATGCTCAAAGCGCTCAATATCGAATCCCAATTCCGCGAAGGCTATCGCGTGACCGACGATGCGACCATGGATGTGGTCGAAATGGTCCTGGTTGGCAAGGTCAACAAGGAAATCGTCAATCTGATCAACTTAAACGGCGGCAGCGCTGTGGGCTTGTCCGGCAAAGACGGGATGCTCATCAAGGCCGAACCCAAGGAACTTTCTGTCGAAAAAAAGAACGCTCCTCCTGAAATCATCGATCTCGGCAAGGTCGGCGAGGTCTCTTCCATCAATACGGCGCTGATACGGTCACTGGAAACCGATGGGTTCATCCCCGTCATCGCTCCTGTGGGGGTGGATGACGAAGGTAATACGTATAATATTAATGCCGATTCCGTCGCAGGGGCCATCGCCTCCGCTTTGGGAGCCAAGCGATTGTATCTACTCACTGATGTTCCGGGGCTTCTTGATGCGGATGGAGAACTCATCACCCACCTTTCCCACAAGGAAGCCTTTGACTGCATTGATTCCGGGGTCATCACCGGTGGTATGATCCCCAAGATCAAATGCTGTATTGAAGCCGTTCCGGATGTGGAAAAGGCCGCGATAATCGATGGCAGGGTAGAAAACTGCATCCTGCTTGAGCTCTTCACCAAATCCGGTATAGGAACCGAAGTCATCGAAGAAAAACAACCGAGTCCAGATCGGCTGTGAGATCTCTGCCATGGACCCTGATAATCGTCGCCACAATAATGCAAGCCACTGACTTAAGGAAGACACAATGAAGAATCTCGACTGGACTGCAGCCTTGAATATCGGACTTGATGTTCTGGATGAACAGCATAAACAGCTTCTAACCATCGGCAATGACCTCCTGGATGCCATCCGCCGTGGCGAAGGGGAAACCATCCTCAAAGAGACATTCAACCGCCTCAAGGCATATACCGTGTACCACTTCAAGGAGGAAGAGGCGTACATGAAGGAAATAGGCTTTCCCGATCTTGATTCACACGCTGCCGACCATGCCCTTCTCCTGGTACGAGTCAACACCTTATGGCGCATGCTTGAAAGCGGAGAGAATATTTCCCCCAAGGGGGTCTCCCTGTTTCTCAGCGACTGGATCAACGAACACATTCTCCATAGAGATGCCGAGATCGGCCGATTTGCCAATTCCCGTTCCTGACCAGTGCCGGACCATCGCCAAGACACACTTTCTTGCTCCGGCGATGCCTCTGCCGTAGCGTCAGTCCGAACACAAAGGGAGTTTCATGAGTCACGGATTTTTCACTATCATCAGTCGAGCTGAATTCCAGAATTTTCTCAAAGATTTCCACCCACTGCCTTCAGAAACAGTTCGTCTGTCGCGCGCATCGGGACGGACCCTGGCCTTCGATCTGATTGCCGATCACGATTGGCCCCTGATGGACCGGTCCTGCATGGATGGCTTCGCCATCAACGCCCGCGACGTATTCGGCGCAAGTGAAACAAATCCTGCTTATCTAGACTGTACCGACACCCTCTCCATCGATACAATTCCGAAGATGAACATTGCACCGGGCGAATGCATCCGAATCTCAACAGGTGGCCTCCTCCCCGAGGGGGCTGACGCTGTCGTGATGGTCGAACATACTCAGGAAGTCGGGGAAAGCATGAATGGCCTCGGCATCACAATTGAAATTCGCAAGAGCATTGCTCCGGGTGAAAATGTCATGCAGCGAGGGGAGGACGCCAGAACCGGACAAATCGCTCTGCCTGCCGGAACCGTGATCCGACCACAGGAAGTCGGGCTTTCCGCAGCTCTCGGTTTTGAAAGATTGTCTCTGATTCAACGCCCTCGGGTAGGAATCCTTTCCACAGGAGACGAGCTTATCGAAGTCAGTCAAATGCCCCGACCGGGAAAAGTACGTGACGTCAATTCCCACACGATCGCGACCTTGGTCAAACAGGTCAATGGAATCCCAACAAGATACGGAATTGTCAAAGACGACCTTGAAAGCCTGAATAGCGCGCTGGCCACTGCTGTGGCTGAAAATGACCTTATCCTCCTGTCCGGCGGTAGCTCAATCGGAGTTCGCGACCTGACAGTGCAGACCATAGAAGCGATGGAGGATTCTGCACTTCTGGCCCATGGGGTGGCGTTAAGCCCCGGTAAACCGACTATCCTCGGACGTGTGGGAAGCAAGCCTGTCCTTGGCCTGCCGGGTCAGGTCACCTCGGCCCTGGTGGTCATGCATGTGCTCATTTTACCGCTGATCCGCCACCTACAGGGTGATCCGGCCGCCTTTGATGAAACCCGCCGACCAACGCACCCTGCCGTACTGGCCAGAAATGTTCCTTCCAAGCCGGGACGGGAAGATTACATTCGCATCAAAATCGAACCGCGAGACGGGAAACTTCCTCTCGCTCATCCGGTGCTTGGCAAGTCCGGCCTCCTCAGAACCATGATCCAGGCTGACGGATTAACGGCTATCCCTGCGGATTCCGAAGGATTATATGAAGGACAGACCATTGATGTCTGGAGAGTGTGAGCCCTGGTCCTAGAAAAGATCTTCTTCGCCTTCCAGCTCCACGATTTTCCATTCGCCCCGGACTTTGGTGACGACAAAGACGGAATCTTCTTCCAGATTCCTGTCGAGATTCGCCACTTTGACTCTATAGGCTCCGAAAACACGAACCCGTGCGAATGAACCTTCAAGTTCGACAAGTTCAAACCCGAGTCCTCCGGTGTCCACCTTGGCTGTTCGCAAAACGGAATACGTCCCACGCTGCCGCTGAATTTCCTTGAAAACTTCAAACCGAAAATCATTTCTATCGCGGACATCCTCCGCAAACAGCTTGGCATAGTCATCGGCCAGAGATGTCTGGCGGACATAAAATTCGCGTAACAGTTCCACCAACGGTTCCGGCACGATGGAATTGGGGTCTTGAGGAGGTGGAGCCTGTGTGTGTTCCTTCTGCTTTGCCCCATGCGCTTCATCGCCCATAGGAAGTTCCATCAGCGTCAGGTAGAGCTTGATTTCCGAAACTGCCAACTTGACCTTGGAAGTTACCTCTCCTTTGGGGAAAACACTTTCCACGACAAGACGAAGTGATTTTGATGGTTTCCCGGCACATTCGATGATTTGCTCACCGGGTTCGTCTCTGAGCCAGAAACGAACCTCTGTACCATCGGGATAGACGATCTTTCCCGAACGGATTCGACGAAATGCGTGAAATTGGCCTTTGCCTTGATGCCCGTTGAAAATCCCCAGCCTGCTGACTCGAACCGGAATCCCGAAATCCAATTCTATCCACTGCCCGACACCAGGTCCGATCCCTCCGCCGACCCAGGCGGTCGAGGGATCTCCATCCATGAGATTGTCAGGCGTATGAGGAAGACCGAATTCAACTTTGACGCTGGACACCGAGACAGTCACGTCCATGGCCCATCCCGGAACCCCAATCAGAAGAAGCACGAAAAGACTGAGAAATGACTGTATGATTCGCATGACTATCCCTTTAGCACACCTCATCCCGGTTCGCCTCCCATAAAAAAGGGAGAAGTCCGAAGACTCCCCCCTCCAACAGATCATGATAAAACGGAATTAATAACGGTAATGGTCTGGCTTGAAAGGACCGTCCACATCGACACCAATGTAGTCAGCCTGTTTCTTGGTGAGCTTTTCAAGCTTAACCCCTAGACGTTCCAGGTGAAGGCGAGCGACTTCCTCATCCAGTTTCTTGGGCAGGATCATCACCTTGGGTTCATAATCGTTCTGAGCCAGATCAAGCTGAGCCAGAACCTGGTTGGTGAAGGAATTCGACATCACGAAACTCGGATGTCCTGTGGCGCAACCGAGGTTGACCAGGCGACCTTCAGCCAGAACGATAAGAGAGTTACCTGAGGGCAATGTCCACTTATCAACCTGCGGCTTGACTTCCTTCTTGATGCACTTGGGATTGTTTTCCAGATGTCCCATTTCAATCTCGGAATCGAAGTGGCCGATATTGCAAAGAATAGCTTCGTCCTTCATGGCATCCATATGCGCCCCGGTCACGACATGATAGTTGCCGGTGCACGTGACGAAGATATCACCGCGCGGTGCGGCGTCATCCATGGTCGTGACTTCATATCCTTCCATGGCGGCCTGAAGGGCGCAGATGGGATCAACTTCAGTAATCAGCACACGAGCGCCAAAGCCACGCATGGACTGGGCGCAGCCTTTACCGACATCACCATACCCGACCACGACAACAACCTTGCCTGCCACCATCACATCAGTGGCGCGTTTGATACCGTCAGCCAGAGACTCGCGGCAACCATACAAATTATCGAATTTGGATTTTGTCACGGAATCATTAACATTGAAGGCCGGGAACAACAACTCTCCCGCACGCTGCATTTCATAGAGTCGGTGCACACCAGTGGTCGTTTCTTCGGAAACACCACGGATCGTTTTGGCAATCGTGGTCCACTTCTCAGGGTTGGCCGCCACAGAGGCCTCCAAACGGTCCATGATCATCTGGAATTCCAAGACATCATGCTTTTTGCCCAGCAGACTCGGATCAGCTTCGCACTTCACCCCCTGGTGAATAAGCAGCGTGGCATCACCACCATCATCAACGATGAGGTCAGGGCCGGAGCCATCGGGCCATGTCAGAGCCTGCTCAGTGCACCACCAATACTCTTCCAGCGTCTCACCTTTCCATGCGAAAACCTTGGCCATCCCGGAGTCCGCGATTGCTGCAGCAGCATGATCCTGAGTAGAAAAGATGTTGCAGGATGCCCACCGGATATCAGCGCCCAATTCGTAAAGGCACTTGATGAGCATGGCGGTTTGGATAGTCATGTGCAACGACCCCATGACCTTGAAGCCCTTCAGGGGCTTATCCTTACCTGACTTCTCTATAAGAGACATGAGGCCCGGCATTTCGCGCTCGGACAACTGCATTTCCATATGACCCCATTCGGCCAAAGACATATCAGCGACTTTGTTCTCGCATTTGGGATCAACGGGCATTACTTTCGTAGACATGGTTCCTCCACGTATCGGGGTTTGGATTCTATTGCTTCTCAGCCTCGTATATCACAACTACGAGGTCCATGTTGACTTGAAATTCAGTGACGTCCCTGACGGTAAAATCCGTCTGGGCCAGCCAGTCGCACATCTTGCTTTTCGGGATGCCGAGCCTGCGGTCACCGTACTCGCTTCGCATTATTTCGTTGTCGTGCTGATCAAACTCAGCGATAAGCAGTTTCCCGCCTTTGCGAAGGACACGACCGGCCTCGCGAAGGGCATCCACCGGCCGAGCCAAATGGTGGAGAACCAACGACATGATCGTACAGTCCGCTTCCTGATCCCGCAGGGGTAAATGGGTCATCTCCCCAATACGCAACGACATGTTGGCATCACCGGAAAACCGCTCTTCAGCAAGCTCCAGCATTTTAGGCGAATTATCGACACCGATGACCATATCAGATGTTCCGGCCAGTATCTCCAGCATATCGCCGGGACCACAGCCGATATCGGCAGCACACCCGCACTGAGGCAGTCGAGTCTGGATTTCACGACCCAGATCAATCTCGCCAAGCACTTCTGCGGTCATTCTATCCCACTCGGGAGCAATTGCATCAAAGAATTGACGAGTTGCAGCCATACGCTCACGAATGACCCGGTCCGCTCTATTGCTGTCCCGTTTCAGTTCGTTTTCGCCTTCGAACAGCAGTGCGATACCATCAAGAAAGTCCCGACCTGGTCCATCTTCACTCGCACGGTAAAAAGCCCAAAGCCCTTCCCGACGAACATCAACCAGCCCGGAATCGGACAGAATTTTCAGATGTCGCGAAATTCGCGACTGTCCCATCTCCATCACCTGAACAATCTCACCTACATTCAACTCGTACTCCAGAAGGACATTGACCAATCTGGCCCGAGTTTCATCTGCAAGAGCTTTGCAATATTTAATTATTTTCATTGACCTCGTCCTATATCAGGATATCTTGATATATGGAATATTTGATTTCTAGCTTAAGCAGTGTAGCCCGTCAAGCCTTAAGGCATAGTCCAGTGAATTGTTTATGGCTGATTCCTGTGATAGAGACAGGACAAGTGAGGCGAATCATGAAACCCATCTTTTGTATCATGGCAATGACCGCTTTCTTCTTGACGGGATGCCAGGCCGCCCGGCAAACCATCCCTGTCAGCACGAACCCAAGTGGAGCTATGGTTTATGCCGATGGCGCGCAAATCTGCATCAGCCCGTGCTCAGTCAAACTTGAACGCCGATCTGATCATCTCATTACCCTTCTCAAAGATGGGTATGAACAGGAAGACGTCACTATCGTCCGTAGATTCAAGCCTGACAAAGCTCTCCGAGACGGCATTTTCACGGGCGTCTTCAAAGGAGGCAACTCCGAGGAAATCGGCCCGCAGATAGCGCAGGAAATAGCAAAAGAAATGGACAAGCAGGAGCGGAGCGGCGAGGCGTATGAACTGCGCCCCACAATTCTCACGATAACCTTGCAGCCAAAAATCTACTAGGATATCATGGCACGATATTTCAGACATTATAGCAAGAAAGGGCGCTCCAACCGCATGGTCAGCCTGACCAATGCTCTGCCCCGATTCCTTGGCAAGCTGGACACAACCGGCAGCTTGGACCTGATCCACCTCTGGCGCTCGTGGGATGATCTTATGGGAGAGATGGCTTCGGTCGCACGTCCATTGGGACACAGGAAAAAAAAGCTGATCCTCGCAGCAGAAGACCCCATGGTCATGCAGGAGGCCCAATTTCTCGCTCCCATGATTCTTGAAATCGTGAATGGCTTTTTAGGTCAAGAAGTCTTTGACAAAGTGGTATTCGAACTGCTAAACGGCAGAGTTCCTTTGGACGGGGAGTTTTCCGTGGAAGCACCACCTCTGCCCAAGGAACCAACAAAGCCTAAGAAATTAGGCGGTTTGAATAAAGATCTGGACCCTGAATCTCCTCTGGGACGATGCTATAGGGCATACCAGCGAATGTTCGAAGAGATTTGATAAATTTTCGCCTCCGGGCATTTTTTAAGGAGAGACACCATGAGTGAAGAAGTAAAAGAAATTTCGTTTGACGAGCTTGGCCTGACCAAAACGCTTGAGAAAATGACAGCGAAAGAGCTGCGCACCCTGTGCGTGAAAAAGCTCCCCATGATCACCGGAGCATCCGGTAAGGACAAGGACCAACTGGTTCAGGAAATCAAGGCCATCTTCGGTATTGTCGAAGAGGAGCAGGTCTCCCCTTACAAGAAGCAGATTGCCGAGATCAAACAGCAGATTCGCACCATGCGTACCGAGAAATTGGCCATGGAAGACAACGCCAAACGCGACCGTATCCGCCGTCAGATCAACAAGCTGAAGAAGCGTACTCGTCAGCTCGCCAAAGCAGTGTAAATTCTGCAAAAAAAGATGCAAAAAGAAGTTGACATAGAGGCTTCAAACCCTTAAATCATCTTCTCGTTGCTGGGCTGTCGTTCAATTGGCAGGACGACGGGTTCTGGTTCCGTTAATCAAGGTTCGAGTCCTTGCAGCCCAGCCAACTTTCTGCGTCCCCATCGTCTAGTCTGGTCCAGGACGACGGCCTTTCACGCCGTTAACAGGGGTTCAAATCCCCTTGGGGACGCCACGGAAATACAGCGGGTTTCATCAAACGATGAGACCCGCTTTCCTTTTGTGCACCATGACATGAAAAGCCCCCCCCCTGAGAGACGCAGTTTCTTCAAGACTTATTTCCATCCCCCTTTGCCCGAATCCCCTTGCATACTGCATCCGGGACGGATTTCCAGACAAAGGCTCCCTACTCCCTCACCGGATCCGCCTCAGCTCTTACAGACGCAAAAAAACGCCTTCCAAAACCCAAGGGGTTCAAAAGGCGTCAACACGCTCCTTTTCCACTGAGCCTACTGACCAAAGAAGAACATCACTAACACGGCAGCCAGTCCACTTCAGCAAAGCAAGAACACAGGGTCAGACATTGTAAACTGATTATTCCCCTTATTGATTCCCGTGAGCTTCAAGAATCCGTGCTTTGATATACTCCAGAATTCCTGCATCCTCCGCATCAAAACAATGCCCATCCTCTCCCAGCAATCCACCAGGAACAAAATCACCGAGTTCCTCTGGGTCGGTAATGGTATCACCAAAGAAACAGACAGAAAGCCACCGCTCGGCAGGATCATCATCAATAACATCCACCATGACAAACAAAGGACGCTTCTCTTGAGAGGTCTTCTTCCCGCGCATGGAGTATGTGATCCCAGGACGGGCAATAAAATGAATCTGAGTCTCTTCCAACGATTCGAGCAGTTTTTTCAGTTCAATGAAAAGTGGCTTTGCACCCGCGATATCCTGATCCCATGCAGTAACAAACTCTTCGAGTTCCATATGTCGTTTTCCTCGCAGTTCGAGAAGTTCCGGTCCTCGGCAACACGACGATTGACTTCCGCTAAAGATCAGAAATAATGCCAGCAGAATTCAACAGGACCGTCTTCCCCGGATTGGGGTTGATAAAAGTTGATCCACAAGGCCAACTCCGTGGACTTGCGGCACATACCAATTATTCGAGAGTTCTTCAAGGAAGCATGGAGACTCGACCACCCACTGTTGCTACTCAAAATGTATCAAAAAAGGTTGCGGGAGGACTGACGCAGCCCGCAACCTGGAGGATTGATACATGCAGTGGCACCGTGCCCTTCGCAATGCTCAGGATCAGCCGATGCAGACAGGCTTGATGTTGACGAACTCGCGAATTCCCCAGACACCAAGCTCTCGACCGTACCCCGAAGACCCGGTCCCACCGAAAGGCAGATGCACATCACTTCTGACCAGACCATTGACAAACACACACCCTGTCCTGATCCGACCAGCTATTTCCACACCCTTCTCTTCATCTCCGGTCCAAACAGACCCACCAAGACCGAAGGGAGTATCATTTGCAAGCGCAAGAGCCTCATCAACAGACGAAACCTTGAAAACCAGAGCAACCGGCCCGAACAACTCTTCCCGTGCGACCGAGGCATCTGGAGGAAGGTCCGTGATGATGGTCGGCGGATAATAAAACCCCGGCCCTTTTGGCAGCGCGCCCCCGAGACGAAGAACTCCTCCTGACTCGACACAACGGTCAACCTGCTCCTGCAATTCCTCACGCAGTGTCCCTGAGGACATCGGTCCCATATCCGTCGCGCTTTCGAGAGGATCGCCTATCACCAGTTTGGACATACTTTCAGACAACCGGGAAACAAATGTCTCGTACACTTCCTCGAAAACAATGAAACGTTTGGCTGCAATACAGGTTTGCCCGGTATTCCCACAACGGGAAAGCGTTGCCACGCGAACCGCTTCGTCCATATCCGCATCAGGCAAGAGGATGAATGGATCACTCCCCCCCAATTCCATCACTGACTTCTTCAGACGCGCTCCTGCCGCAGAAGCGACTTTGCGTCCGGCAGGTTCACTCCCGGTGAGGCTCACGGCAAAGACTGAAGGGTGATCAAGAACAGATTCGACCTGACGTGCTCCGATAAGTAATGTACGGAAGATATTCTCAGGCAATTCCGCTTCCTTGAATATCCTTTCAATGGCAAGTGCGCACTGGGGCACATTGGAAGCATGCTTCAAAACCATTGTATTCCCAGCCATCAAGGAGGGAGCAGCGATGCGAAAGACCTGCCAAAGCGGGAAATTCCATGGCATGACCGTCAGGACCGTGCCCATCGGCTCAAAAGTGACACAGGCCTTGCGCCCTACCCCTTCCACTCTTTCCGGAGCGAGCATACCCTCAGCTTCCTCAGCGTAGAAATCAAGGACAGCAGCGCACTTCCCGACCTCTCCTTCCCCCTGCCGAATGGGTTTCCCCATTTCACGCGCCATTATTACAGCCAATTCCGAAGCCTGGCTCCGAAGTTTTTGCGCAGCACGCTTCAAGCACGCTGCCCGGTAGGAAAAACTGGTTGTTCTCCAACTCTCCCAAGCTGTTGCCACATCATCCAAAATGGCATTGGTCTGTTCAAGAGAATAGGCATCATATGTTTCAAGCACTTCTTCAGTGGCTGGATTCAGACTTCGAATGGTCATATAAACACAAACTCCTTGCGGTTCGTTCACAGAACCACCTCCGACCGCATTCTTCGAAGGCGATTGCTTTAATTCCCATCAAAAATAAACACAAATTATCATGAGATCTTCCGAAAGAAGCCTTCATCATATCCTTTGCGGCTAAAGCACATACTATACCACAAGGAAAATCGTCAAATAAATTAATTAGTTACTAATTTTTACGTCTCGATATAGACACGCATCGATTCATTATTAAATCAGGCACAATCCCAACAGGCTGTATTTTCATACTTTATAGGCGATTCAAAAATGTATCGATCTTGGGTCATCTCTCTCGCACATGTCCCCGAACACGTGCAAAGTGGAAAATCCGGTGCCTCCAGGCCATAGAAAAGCCAGCAAAGAGGACACTCACAAGACACAAGGCTCCCATACAAAACACAATGGGCATGATCTGGTTAAAAGAAAAATTACTTTTGTATGACTTGCGCGTTGCAAAATATCCTCTTCGAAAATCATATGCCAGACAAAAAAACAATTCGTGTCGATTCAAAAATGAATCACCCTCATTCCTTTTCTATGCCGCCAGACATGACGACACTTGTAGAAAAGCCCAGAATAAAACCCTCCTCATGGACACAGACAACGAGCGCGCAAGTGTAAAGAAATAAAGAGATTTTACAGTGTTCAAGACAATAAATTTATCCCAACAATGCTTTCTATTCGCCACAGAGATAAGCGAAAAAAAAGCGCTCTTGCCAAAAAAAAATGAATTGATTCATTAAAAGGCTTGCCAGGTCTGAAATTATATGTAAAACAGCCCTTCCACAGACGAGAGAAGGTTGCTCCGAAAGGGCTTACAGCCCCTTTGACATGCCACCTCACAATGCGTCCCCATCGTCTAGTCTGGCCCAGGACGTCGGCCTTTCACGCCGTTAACAGGGGTTCAAATCCCCTTGGGGACGCCACGATAGCAAAAGAAGCAGTCGATTTCTCGACTGCTTCTTTTTTTGTACTCTCACGAGGACACTCTCTTACCCTCATGACGCTCCTATTTCACAACATCGACTTCTTCCCATGTATTCACGTCGGCGACACCGACGACCAGATCCGCCGTGGCGTCACGCATGGCTTGCATATGTGGAGTTCCCCCATGTGCCGCCAGATGGGTAGGGCTTTCCCATATTTCATAGAACAGAAAAACACTGCCGTATTCTGACCTATGCAAATCGTACCGCAGACAGCCTTCTTCTTCGCGAACCGCCGGAATGACTGCTTTGAGAGCCTTCTCCAATTCCTGTTCCATACCATCCTTGGCAACGACCGTTGCACTCACGAATATCAATCCCATAATTTCCTTCCTTTCTTTTCTCTCAAAATTCTCTCTCAACCCCACGCCCTCAACTTCTGAAACCTGTACCCAAATCACGTCATCACCTTATACAGTATGTCATGCGGAACACCAAATCATAATAAATTCTGCACATATCTCCACCCGAAGGGGACATCCCCTTCTCCCTCCGCCGCCCGAGCACCTCTCAAACAGATTGAGCCAATTCTGAAAAGTCCCCATCCCTCCGCCATTCCCGGTCGTAAACCTTCTGAGCTTGACCAACACCCTCCTCACAATGAACTCTTTCGGTTTTTTGTAACCCACACGGACGATACTTCGATTACTCTCATGTAACAGGTTTACTCCAGCCTGCATTCGCTCCTTGGGAGAGGGGAGACAGCACAATGGCTCTGTCTCGGATGCATGCATTCGGATGAACCAAGGTACAAGGAGATTGACTATGGAAATCGGTTCCATTGACGGAATGCAGCAAGGGATGTCCATGAGCGGTTTCCGCCGCCCCCCTGGCGAACCATCTGAAGACGCCGAAGACATGTCAACCAAGATCGTGGACGAGCAGGACACCAACGAAGATGGACTGCTCAGTGCCGAGGAGCTCGGGGAAGACAGCGATGTCATCGCAAACCTCGATGAAGACGGCGACGGACTCCTCTCTCAGTCCGAGCTCCAAAGCGGCTTGCAGGCCAAGATGGAGGAAGCACAATCTTCCTTTGAATCCGGCACGCAGCCCTCTGCAGAAAACAGGGAGTTCATGGAGCAGATGCAATCCCTGACCGGTATGACCACTGGCGAACCTGCACAGGCCAGCCAGACGTATGCCGCCGAACAGAGCGCCACGACAACAAGTGAAGAACTTGATCTGTCAAGCAGCAGTTATGATCAACTGCTCCTCGACGGACTCAACCTCACGATCTGACAAAGGGCCTCTCCCGGGGATGTTCGCTGACCATCCCCTCCTACTCTGTGAGAAGGAGTCAATCTCCCTGACCGCGCCCGAGGCGCGGTCAGTCAGGATTACCGGAGCGCTTGCATCCGACTGTCACAATAGGCACACTGGATGAAATGCTCTGATTCGAATAAGGATGTAATGCCCGGAAAACCGGACGACATGGCTCTCATTACTGAGATAATCAGTGGTGATACGAATGCCTTCAAGTTTCTGCTTGAAAGGTATGAAATACGTGTCGCCCGAATTGTAGCCGCCCATGTTCCACCGGAGCACGTAGCAGAAGTTTCACACGAGACGTTCATCAGAGCGTTCAAATCACTGCACGGCTACAGTCCGGTCAAACCGTTTCTCAACTGGTTGACAACTATTGCGACACGGAGTTGCCATGATTTTTGGCGGGATCATTACCGCAGAAAGGAATCATTGACGTGCGATCTGAGTCTTGACGGTCAGCGTTTCATGGAAACTGCTCTGGCAGAAGAATCGAAAGACAAATTCGACTCTCTCGTCAGGCAACGAGAAGCGCAAGAACTCCTTGCTCTGCTCCTCGATCAACTGGCACCCATGGACAGAATGGTGCTCACCCTGACCTATCTGGAAGAAAGGTCAACAAAGGAAACGGCTGCAATGCTTGATATCAGTGTACCTAATGTTAAGGTACGCTCATTTCGGGCCAAACGAAAACTCAAGAGCTTCTTGAAACGGAACGGCATCCAAGGAGGGGCGCATGACTCGTAACGGGAAGAGGACTATCCAGAATTTTCTCAGGGCTATTCACCGACAGACACCCAAGGGGACGCTGCCAGACACTTGGAGCAGCTGTGTTATGCGGGAAATAGCTCTCTCAGGTCGGTTCGACATCCATTCCACAGATCTGGAGCGTATGGCTCCCCGGTTTGCCATGGTTGCAGTCAGTCTTTCGGCCCTGCTCGTCATGACAGCCACATGGGCTCTACACTCTCTGCCGAGCACGCTTTACTCGGCATACAGTGCGCAGATGTTCAATTTTATCCCAGCCTCACTGGCAAGTATGTAAGGTGAGCATTCGCATGCAAAATTGGAAAGTATGGACCTCATTTCTGACAGTATTTGTCGCTGGAGCCATAGTCGGTATTATTGGCACCGGTATTTTTCTGAAATTCCACTTCACTCCGCCCAAAGACGCTTCCAGTTTCCGAGCCATGATGCGACATCATTTTCTGGAAGAGATAACGGATGAAGTGAATCCTGACCCGACTGCGATTCCCGCCATTACTACCATCATTGATGAATCGTTGGCAGAACTCGATCATGCCCGTCAAGACATGCATATCCGTCTCAAAGGAATTCTTAAAAAAGGCCGGGATAAGATAATGACTCATCTGACTCCTGAACAACAAGAAAGGTTTGACCGTCTGATCAGGGAACGGAAAGCTGGAAGAAAAGGTATGCTGAATTTTCTCCCACCGCCACCTCCGCCACCATTTGATTGATTTTTATCGACACAACACCGAGGAATCAGGGTTTGCCCCGGCAAGATAGAGCGCCACACCTTCAATCTTTTCTGGTGCCACTTGTGCTCCTTTGGCGACCATCTTCTCAACAGTAGATTTCCAGGCAGGGCCACTTTTAACGCCAAGATTGAGGCAAATACGCTTGGCTGAATGACATTTTGTGCATGTCTTTTCCACAAAAGTCCCCATGTCCGAGGCAAGCCCAAACCCGGCCAGAAAAAAGATGGAACAGAACAATGAAACAGCAATTTGGTAGCGAAATTTGACAAGATTCATTTGGATCTCCTTCTTTTCATACCCTCGAGCGCCACGCTTTCGGCACTTCGATCTATCTCTGCGAACACTTTCCATTGACTGGAGAAATTACTCCACCTCACTTTAAAAGTACAGTACTCACGGCTAACTGATAGGGTGAAACCCAACCCAAAAGATTCTTCCTTGTCCAGAAAGCGAAAAGTTGCTATCTCAAACACCCTTGATGAGTGGCAGGCTTCGGCAACTGATCCAGTTTCCCTAACCCGAGAAACTGCCTCGCAGTCTCCCCCCTCCTCAAAGGCAAGTCACTTCCACCCGGAAGCGTTTCGGCACCGGTGTGTCGCTTGGTCTTCAAAACCAATGTACGGCAGTGATGTCGTAGGCAGGTTCGACTCCTGTACGCTTCCGCCATTGTTAACAAAAATGCCGATCAGAAATGTTCGGCATTTTTTCTTTCCAGAGTTGCCCAACACTCTTCCCAACATCCGTCGAAGGTTTTCGATTCGAAACTTGTTGACAAAATGCACTTTGAGGGCCGATTGAAGACCTAGGTCGCAGGCAGTTTATGGAGGCTGCGACAAACTCGCCGAGAATGGACAGTCAGAAAATCAAAGAATCTGGCGTATCCATTTTCACCCCACTATACGATGGCTTTCTGACCATCGCCGTCTATCTGCTTGATGCACCACCGCATCACTTATTCTGCCTATATTGTTCAAATATTGAACACTCCGTCTGAATTACGCTTATAATTTCTGTACGCAATGATCTGGCAATACTCTACTGATTGATTCTTTTCGCAATGAGCGATGGAATCAAATTGTTGGGAATGAGCCCACCACGCTCAACGGCTTTTAAGGAGTAGCAATGTCTACACTTATAAACGAGAGCATGCAGCCAAGATTATTGGAAAAAGTGTTTCCTGGCTGTAAAAAGATAGAGGTTCTAGTCATAGTACCCCCGGCAAAGCCGGGGCTTGTAGCTTGTGAGCCACTCAAAGTGGCTTTAAGAACCGCCTAAAGGCGGAATTTCAGTTGCTCCATCCGCTTGTCGTCATCTTCTTGCTTGCGAATGTATTCCCTTATCATTTTTTCGTCTCGCCCTACTGTCGTGACGTAATATCCACGCGCCCAGAAGCTCTGCCCTGCAAATCCTTTTGCCCGACCTTGGACTTCTCGCGCTATGTGGATTGCACTTTTACCCTTTATGTAACCAACCACTTGGGACACCGAGTATTTGGGTGGAATCGCAATAGACATATGCACATGATCAACACACAAGTGCCCTTCCAGTATCTTGCTTTCTCGTTGTGCTACCAGTTTATGGAACACATCGCCCAAGTAATTTCTAAGCTTTCCAAACAGCACCTTACGTCGGTACTTAGGTATCCAAACGATATGGTACTTGCAGTCCCATTTTGTATGACATAGGCTTGAATTGCACTTCTTTGAAGCCTCTCCCTTGCTCACTTTGAGCAGCTCACAAGGGGGGAGGCTTCATGCTACTCCCGCATAAGTCAAACTTCTATGGCCGCCCCAGCAGAGCTGGGGGGGGCTCTCATTGGGACTAGACAACAAAGCCACGAAGACGATAGCGCCGGAAGACGCTGCCACCACAAAGCGGGCATCGATTGCCCTGCGGACCCAGCTTCAGGGGCTACTACAATCGTCCGTGCTGACACGAAGCAAGGTCGGTCGCCATGGTCGACTGGATTCCCGGCAACTACACCGATTGTCAGTAGCTGATGCTCGTGTCTTCAAGCGGAGTGGTCGCAAGGTGGGCATAAATGCCGCCGTGCACATCCTGCTTGATTACTCAGGCTCAATGCGACGGCGTATCAAGCTGACCACGCAGGTGTGTCATGCTGTGGCCTACTGCCCTGGACGCCATCGACGGCATCAGCGTGGGCGTGACGGCCTTTCCGGCAGACACCCCGACCGACGGCGGCAATGGGAATGACCGTGGCCCCACGGTTTGCCCAGTTCTGAAACACGGGAAGCGGATGCATGGCAACTTCGCCATCAGCTCGGCAGGATACACTCCTTTGGGCGAGGCCCTCTGGTGGACATTGCAGCAAGTAGTGCCTCTCCCTGAGTCCAGAAAGGTCGTCCTTATTCTGACGGACGGAGATCCAGACTCCTTCAACATCGCTCTCGATGCTCTTGAAGAGGGCAACCGTTTCGGCATCGAAATCTACGGGCTGGGCATCTTGTCCGAGGCTATCACCAAACTGCTTCCCAACCACAGCCGCACCATCAACGACCTGCTTGAACTGGCCCCGGCCATGTTCGGCATACTTCGTGGTGCACTTCTCAAGTAACCACCAGCAATCAAGAAGGAAATATGGACAAAGATATCCCCAAATGCCCGCGTTGTGAAAGCGCGGCTTTCGTTGTTTTGGTCAACACTACCCAAAAAGTCGGAACCGCTGTCTACGCCATGGACGAGGAAGAGCCTAGTTCCCTCGGACACGACGAAGACGTCCCGGAAGAACTGGATGAGGATATCGAAGAGGAAACGGATGACGATGGGAAACTGATCGGCCGAGCTTCGTAAAAGAAAGAGCCGCTGGCATATGCGAGCGACTCTAAGCTAACCAAATGCAAACTCATCTATCGATTTTGACAGTCTATTTCATTTATCCTATCATCAGTATATGTCTGAAGCACTTAAGAAATCGTTCCAAATGGGACTCGCCTGCTCAATTGTCGCTTTGGCGCATGCTTTAACAATGCACCTAAGTATTAAAAATGCACCCCTGTCAGCTTCTTTCATTTCTGTCAGTGGCACATTGGTCGCTGGAACTGCTGCTTGGTATTGGCTTATTGCAAAGTGTCAACGGTATTCAACCACTAGAGGCTTCCTTGTCGGGCTGGCGACGGGCTGGATATCGCAATACCTTGGTATTGCTGGAGATTTAGTAGTGTCCGCCCTAGCCGAACATTCAACAACTTTGTCAAACCTTGTCAAAGCAGTGTTTTGGTCTCCTGTTCTTACAGTTTTTACTTTCTTTTTATATGGGTGGATGGTCATTCTTGCATGTTCGGTGACAGGAGTTGTTCTCGTAAAAATACAGGCAAAGGCTGTTGGTAATGGCACATGTTGTCATCACCAATAGCGTACAATGCCTGCCGTTAAGTTTAATCAGTAATAGAAGGGCCGTCTTTGAGCCAGTTCACCAAAGCTGGAATAGATCCAACCTTTTTTTCAAGCGGCATATCCCAAGCAGTCTCACCAGCTTCCTGAATTGCATCCCAAGAGAATACTAAATCGCCTCTGTCGACGGCAGTAAGAACTTTGTCAATATCTTCCTGCGGCAAATCAGCCAGTCCTGCTTCAAGGTATGCTTCCGAGTGCGAATCATACGCCTTCTCTTTCAATTCCTCAGGCTTTGATTCGTCCCATTCGCCGCTGCGCAGGCCAGCCTCCATCTTAAACTGCAACCGGTCCTTGGTCCACTCCATCCATCCCTGCCCTTCTTCAGACAATTAAGCCTTCAACTTGTCGAACCGCTTGACGTATTTGTCCCCATACTCCCGGTAATAGTCGGGAGCCTTCTTGCCGAGATTGCGTTCTTCAAAATCTTTGGCTCGCTTTTCATAATACTCGGTTTTGCCAAGTTCATCCTTGACCCATGTGGGCTTGGAGCCGGGCTTCTGCTTGTAATGCTCGTCGACATCCATGGTGCTGTTGCCGGTCTGCTTTTCCCATTCGCCGATGAGTCGGGCAGCTTCTGTCGCGTTGTCAGGTTTGGCGGCTTCGGCTTTCCCTTCCATCTCCCGCGCCTGTTCCACAGATGACTTGGCTGGAGCAGCCTCGGGCACATCTGCCTTTTCTTTTCCCTCAACCGTTTTCTGCCGTTGCAGTTGTTCGCTCTCTTTACCGTTCTCACCTGTCGTCGGAATTTCCGCAGTTTGTGCTTTTTCAACCCCCGCATACCCCAAGTACTTGTCATACATGGTGTCGGCGTCCTTTTCATCGAACTTGACCTCAGACATCACGTACTTATTGATGAGGTCAAAAGCCGCATCGTCGTGCGCCTGGACATCTTTGTCATCCTTTGCGCCGAGTGCGCCTTGAGCGAAACGCTGCAACCCCTTGTCGAGAACGCTTCTGGAGCGCTCATTGAGCTTGTCCACGGCGAACTGGTGGCCCTGTTTCAGGAAACCATCCTTGATCTTGGGTAACGAGTCTGCCAGGGCAGTATGCCGCTTGCCGCCTTTGGGTACGGACGAAAGCAGGGAGTGCTCATAATCATCGAACTGCTTCTTGAGACCGTTCGCGTCCTTGGACGGCTTATTGCCGGTGACGTTCTTCTGCCAGTCGGTCAGCCCTTTACCGAAGAAGTCGTGCGCCTCGTTTTCTTTTTCAACGGTGAAATTGAGGCGATCCAGGTCATGGTAGGCATCGCGCTTTTGCTGCCGTTGTTGCTGCTGCCGCTGGTTCTGATTGTTGGAGCCAATCTCCATTTCCAGGGCCGTCTTGCGCTGCCCAGGAGTGGCGTTGTCGAGCATCTTTTTCTGCTCGTCTGGGTTCATAGTGATAAGTGATTTTCCGAAATCAAACATAGCCGAATTCCTCCTGTCAGGATTTTGATTGTTTAAAGATCAAACAGCCTAACCCCGGTTTTCGGCCCAGGATGAAAACGGGCAAAAAAGGACGAAAAAGGACACTAAAAGGGCAAGAAATCCACTTGACAGCGCTTTTCCATCAAGATGTTTTGGCGGAAATGCGAAATCCGCGCTATTCTAGTGGGTTAGCGAGGCGGGGCAATGCTGCCGAATTTCATTCAGTTAGCGGTGTTTGGAAAGCTGGATAATTTCTTTCTCTGCATCATCCTTCATGGCATCCGTAATAATATCCTCAGCCACATTCGCGGCTTTCTTCAAGGCATCATCATGCAGGTGCGCATATCGTTGCGTCATCTGCGGGCTCTTATGCGTCAAGAGCTTCTGAAGCGTGGACATGTCCACCTTGCCGGAACTGGCGAGCATGGATGCGTAAACATGACGCAAGCCGTGCAGAGGGCGGAAATCCTTCGGAAGATTTGCCCGTTCTTTGATGCGCTTGATAGGACCACGGACATCCTTGCGCTGCCCACCGTTTTGGCTAGGGAATACATAGGGGCTCTTCGTTCGACTGTGGGACTCAAGCAGTTCCCTTGCAGCTTTCATCATCGGGATCTTTTGCGACACACCACCCTTAGGATCGTCCAGCAGAATAAAACCGCGCTCAAAGTCCAGGTCTTTCCATTTGAGACGAAACAACTCGCCACGCCACATGCCTGTGTACACAGCCAGCTTCATCATTCTTGCGACGTCGATATTGGAGTCTACATCGATAGCCTTGAGGAGTGCCTTGAGCTGGTCAGCAGATAAATCCTCTGTCTTGACGTTGTCTACCTGGGGAATCTCAATGCTAAGTTTGGATGGATCAGGCAGCGGGCACAGTCCTTTTTTACCCCGAAGTTTATGAGTCGCTTCAGGAGTGAAAGGATGAGCTTCACAGTCTGAGGTGACTTCTTATCCTTCTTGAGCAAACGCAGGCGCAACCGGTCTACGTCGAGAGTAATGATGTCGGCAGGAACCTTGTCGCCGACCTCCGGCTTAAGGTATTTCTTGTATCGACTCTTGTCGGGAAGATGCCCCTTGTAGTTGGTCTTCTGGGCTTCGTATTCGTCCCACAGACGTGTAATCGTAGGACGCTCTTCGCGCTCCTTGCGTTCTGCCTCTTCCTGCTCTCGACGTTCCCTGTTGGACTGCTCGTCGCCATCGATTCGCATGCTCCGAATTCGGGAGGCCCGTGCCGGGGTCATGTCGTCTCTTTTTTGCCTTCCGGCCTTCTCTTCGACGAGTTTTCCCGCTTTTCGGTACAAAATATAGTAGATTTTCTCCGGCTTCCCGTTGACCTTGTTTGTACCATCTACGGAGTAAACACCCGGATAGCCTGTCTTAAATCTTTCCTTTCTCGGCATCGCTTTGCTCCGTTGTGCCCAACAAAGTACCCAACATTTAGGGTGAAAACAGGGGTAAAACGGTGCAACGTCAAGCAAGTCATTTTTTAGATTTATTCAAAATAATAAGCTACATGCAAGACAATGCAAAAAGATGCAAAAACCTTGCTTTGGTCTTAAAAACCAATGTACGGCAGTGATGTCGTAGGCAGATTCGACTCCTGTACACTTCCGCCATTTTTGTTTTTAGAGGCGTACCTAACACTATCTCCAGCAGATGGCGTGAATTTGGAAACTAGTCATTTTCTTTGAGGACAGCCTCTTTCTTCAACTTTTTTTGCCAATCGCTCACCAAGTAAGCGACCATGTCGAATCTCCTGATCTACCAAGATGTAGTCGTTGCGATGGTGTTCGACGACTATCTTTACGTCGAGTAGCTTGCTCTTAACCCTCGCTAACTGCCTAGCGTATTGTCTCCCAGATATGTTTCTTTGTACCAGTCCACATCAAAACTCCGTCAAGACCGCCATAAAGGCAAAGGAATAGCGTTTGTACGCATGGGGCGATCAATTCGTTATCTAAATGAAAATATTAAAAATTTATCAAAAAAAATTGTACCCAAGCCTCTAACTAGGAGTCAAACGATGAATTCAAATCTTACCTCGAATATGGCGACTATCACAGGCAGCAAGCAGTGCTTGCAAGACAAGGTACGCACTACGGACCACATTGTGGCCAAGGCGATTGGAAATCGTAAGACCTTGCTCACAAAACTCGTATCTGACGGACAGGCCATCAATGTATAGGCAATCTCTTACCTACGAAGAGTTTTACCTAGAGGCAAAAGAGAGGTTCCAGATACCCCTTAACAACAAGGGGGGAGCCTGCCCCATTTCGGCAACTGATATTCTCAAAATGGATTTTCCACATAATCCATTTCTTTTGGAGAATGTTTGCAGCACATGACCACCCCCAACACTCTCGGCTGAAATATCCGCTTTTTTTCAAACAGTTACGACCAATCCGTGCGGCTTTAACCATTTATTGCCATTCTATCACATACCGCACACTCCCTCCCCGCCGGTCTGGACGAGCATCCCGGCATCAACCAACCTTTTCAGATCGCGTGTCGCTATCGCAGAGGATACTTTTGTCATGCCGTTGTACTTCTTGTTCGAAAAGCCGCCCTCGAAACCGTCTGGGCCAGCGTCGAGCACCTTGTTAAGCACCTTCCGCTAGCGGTCATTGATGGTGACCCCGGAAAACCGTTTCCGGAAGTCTGCCTTCATAATGGTCAGTCGGGTCAACTCGCGGGAGTTCCGCATCCCCTGCTCAACGGTTTCGAGGAACCAATATAGCCACCCAGCGAGGTCGTCTTCGCCCTTTTTCGCCTCCTCCAGGATCGGGTCATACGCCCTCCGGGATGCCGGAATCTGTAAGGGTATACTGTAGGGACGTTTTCTTGTCCTGGGCCATGGCCATGTCGGTGATCGCCCGAGCGAGGCGCCCGTTGCCATCGTCGAACGGATGCAAAGTGACGAACCAGAAATGGCCGTTCCCTGGCAATACGCATTTCGCCATCTTCAATCTCACCAAAAGTTATTTCAAACAGCTCGTATTTGCCTCGGGTAATGGAGGGTTGATTATGAGTTTACTTTGAGCACTGGCCAGCGCGGCTAAATACGCGCCTGAAAAACCTGTCAAGCACAATCGATCGAACCCAGCCTGTTTTTGGGCGACGGATGCGTGCATTTTGCCGACATGAAATCGTTGTTGAACGACAACGCCGTGTTTCGCTCATTTGGGCCGAAAAACCCATGGTACGCTCTCCGCAAACAAAAACAGGGCCGTCTAGCTCAGTGGTCCGGAGGAGATCCTATGAGCGTATTTGAAATGAGGCTGAAGCATGACCGGAACGGTCGAATCGTGGAGAGAACAGAAACCGTGGCCGGTCGGACCAACGTTTGGAGGTATGCCTACGACAAGGCCGGGAGGCTCTTCGAGGCGCACCGGGAAAACCGGCTCATCTGCCAGTGCTGGTACGACCGGGAAGGCCGTCGCCAGCGGGACTATTTCCCCGCCACCGTGGGGTCCAGTCATCGCGATTATCGCTACACCCTGGACAACCGACTTATGAGCGCGGGCAACAACGGGTACACACATGACAAGAACGGGTCCCGTTCCATCTGGTCGAACGGCTCCGCGTACCATCTGTACGAGTACGCGCCGGACTAACGGCTGCTCAAGATGGAAGTGGAGAACCAGAACCGCGTCTACACCTTTCGCCACGACGAAGAGGGCCGACGGGCCGCCAAGTACCTCAACGGCCAAATTGTCGAGGCCTACCAATGGTTCGACTTCATCCGCCTCGGCGCGTTCCACGACGGGCACATGGGGTACGAGTTCGGTTACGCAGATAACGCGCGGCTGCCCTTATCCATGCGGCGCGAGGACGGGGCGGTGTTCGCCCTGCATTACGACCAGGTCGGTTCCCTGCGCGTGGTTGCTGACACGGATGGCGACATGATAAAGGAAATCCTCTACGATCCCTTTGGCGGAATTATAGCGGACACCAATCCCGGTTTCCGCATCCCCATCGGCTTTGCGGGCGGCCTGCATGACCGCGATCTTGGTTTCGTGAGATTCGACTGGCGGGACTACGACACCTTCACCGGCAGATGGACCGCACCCGATCCCATCGGGGACAGGGGCGGTGATCCGGACTGGTATGGGTATTGTCTGGATGATCCGGTCAACGGGGTGAACCCGGTGGGACTGTTCCGGTTCGGTAAAAAAGGACTGTGGATACTGCCCGGTATAGGCACCGACGGCTCTACCGCCGATAAGAGAAACTATGAACTCAAGCATGAACACGGTTTCTACGAAGATGGTACGGGAGATAATGTAGGTCTGTTTAAAAATGGTATCAAAAGAGATCAAGATATCATCAAATACAAACTTGACGAAACACACTTCGACGATAAACGCATGAGACAGGCTGAAGAGAGTCTTTATCCGGGAAATTACAAGCTGTGCAAGTGGGGAGGCAAGTCCAATAATTGCCAGGACTATGCCGATGCTTTGCGCGAACGTTATCGGTTTTTACGCACTGCGGAAAAGCACTGATGCAACAATACGGCCGGGAGACAATTGTCTCCCGGCTGAAAAGGGATTTTTATGAAAGGTTTAAAGATACTCCTTCTCTGCCTCGTTCTTGGAGGCGTATTATTGTATAATTCCAACTGGTTTCAGTCATTTTTCCTGTACAACCGTTTTTACGAGAACATAGTTGATGTACCATTCGATGTGACAAAAAAAGGGGAGACGATTTCCCTTTCACTCAAGCACAAATTCAATACTTGCTATGAGTTGAATGTGGGGGTTCTTGATAAATACATTTTTCATCGTGGCACTGTTGGCCCAGGGGCTTTGAGGTATCGATTCATTTCAAGAGGCCAAGTCATCAAAGAAGGATTCACCTTTCCAGCGGAGAGAAATAATCTCACACTTTATCGAGGGGTTACTTTGATAACCATACTGGTATTCGACCTCCCTTTCCCCGGCGCAGGGAGTGATGTATCGCTGGAATTGACAGTAGATACCCCCATGACCTTTCTCAATGAATATGCAGGCAAAATTAAATGCAGCATCCGACCCAACTATAGTGCAGACAGGGGTGGCTGCGATGAGGAATTACGAATAGACTCCATGTAGCTCCGTGAGATTCCTTTGGCGGAATTATAGCGGACACCAATCCATGCCTGTGCGTACCCATCGGCTTTGCGGGCGGCCTGCATGACCGCGATCTTGGTTTCGTGAGATTCGGCTGGCGGGACTACGACACCTTCACCGGCAGATGGACCGCACCCGATCCCATCGGGGACAGGGGCGGTGATCCAGACTGGTATGGGTATTGTCTGGATGATCCGGTCAACGGGGTGGACCCGTTTAGTTTGTTTCAAATCATCGGCGATGGTCCCGGTGGCAGGATCGGCGGCGGTATAATCGGCGGGGCGATTTCAGGTGCCATCGATGGAGGCATCACCATGGGGCCTTTTGGCGCTTTGACTGGCGCTGCTGTCGGCGGTGCGCTTGGTGGATTGTGGTCTGTTGTCGATGAGATACCCAATAATCCATCCAACAATTCTCCCGGCGGCAGTGGCGGTTCCAGTTCAGGGTCGTCAGGGCCAGGAAGTGGGTCAGATTCCTCTGGCGGTGGTAGTACTTCCGGTGGAGAAGGGTATGACGGTGGTGGCGGATGGTACGGTAGATAAATACCAATATGGACAATGCCATGAGGAATAAAATGAATTGTACAGAGTGTGACGGGAAAATCCATAAATTGGATAAACGGATTGGAGGCCTAGTATGTATAGCCTTGGGCCTAGTAACCAGTCTCAGCGTATCTATGGATAATCCTTTTCATTGTACCAGGCTTGATACTTTTACTGTCTAGGCCCAGATATAAATTCTGGTGCCCACGCTGTAAAAAGATGGTTTCACCCAAAGAAGTCAAAGGGATCTAGACAAAGGCCAACTGCCATATGGAGGAGTTGGCCTTTTGAATTAGGTATGGTGTCCCCCTAATTTGATTTGTCATGGCGAGTGGTGGGCAACATCGTCGTCTGGCGGACTGTTTTTCGTAAGGCGATTATAGCTGCCCTTACTGCCCTCGCTCACCAGAAAAGCAGTCAGATTTGAAAAAGGAGGGAGCAGCCATGTCCCTCCTTTTTACTTACAACAGTTTGTAGACCTGTTTCACCTTGGGCGTCCCCTCATCGGAGGCAAAGACGATCTCGGCGAAGCGGATAAACGTCCCGTCGATGGACGCGCCCATGCCGCAAACGTCGCAGTTTGCCATGCCTTTGAGGATCAGTTCGGGACCGTCAAGGCTCACCGAAGCCCCGCACTCCATGTTGGGGAAAGAAATATCATCACCGTTGATATTAACCACTTCATAAAGCGAACATGTGGTCATCCGCTCTACGTTGTATCGACATTCACTGAATCCACATTATGATGGCAGCCAAGGCGATCAAGCTACTGTAGTTTGAAGATTTTATTTCATAACGCGTTGCAATTCTTCTGAATTATTTAAAGAAGCCGAATGTGTGTTCAATGGTATTACGTAAATTATATCGTTTATAATCATATAGCCTTTGATACTTTCTGTGCTTCCCGGGAGGAATTACCGCCTCACCACCTGTCTTTTTTACGGCATCCAAGACTTGTTGGGAATCATAGCCTTTGTCGGCGAGCATGTATTGCCATTGTCTTAAATAGAAAAATGCGTTTTCAACGAGATGCCGAACTTTGTAGAGTTTTTTTGTCGTAGTGTCGCTGCGTTTTCCGTTACTTGCGTGGTGAAATAACTGGCTGCATACCCTGCTGAAGAGATTGAGTGGGTATTGAATCTAAAACGTATCCGCGATCAGCAAGTAGTTTTTGAGCCCCCAAAGCACTCGATCAGTGCAATCGCCTGAGAACAATCTGCTGATGTACCTTTTGTAGCAGTAATCCTGAGCGACAGACCATGCGCATCCACGGCCAAATGCAATTTTGCATTGAGCCCCCTTTTGTGTGACTCATGTCTTGATTCCCTCCTTTTGCGCCCGCAACGTGGGGATGACTTTGCAATGGCTGGCCTCTATCATTAGCCATTCATAGCTCGTCTCATCTATCATAATTTATAATAATTTTTCCTAAATTCCTTATATCTCACCCACGAATAAGACGCCGGCGTATTGCTCCATCCACCGAAGCCAGGGGAGAGGTCTCGCCAAGACGCACCAGTACGCATTATCCAAAAAACAGCGTTGATAAACAAACGATGGTCAGGAGCCAAGCCACCCCAGCAGCCCTTGCGTCCAGGAAGGTGTGGTTCAAGTTTTTCCCAAATTTTGTCAGAAATGTCGTGGTATCCGTGGACTGGCTTCGGCATGATGTCCTCACTAGTTTTTTGACAAACAAAGGGGGCCAAACAACCAAACTTCTGACAATCTCGTGACTACATGACGACACTCTCGAAGGACACATCTGGATTACACTGAGTCTTGACACTGCAAAAGCAACCATAGATAATCATTATATACCCTTCACGGGCTTTCGTTGGTGAGAATAAGTGGAAATATAGCGTGAGAACTGAAATGCTTAATAACAAAAATATCCTCGTCACGGACAAGAGAAAAGCATTCGGGGAAAAATTTACAGAAATTGTTCTAAAGACATTTGGTACGAAGAAGCTTACTATGTTCAGCCTTGACGAGTTAAAAAAATCGAAATGGTCCAAAACCTCTCTCCAAACCAAAATCCTCCCATTCAATATTTCATCGGTGACACCAGAGACAAGAAATGATTGGATCGCGCATGCAGAAGCGTCGATATACTCAGGCTAGCTGCATCAATAAAATATTTTTCAATCGAAGACCCCCTCTACATCCTTGCGGATTTTTTTGGATTGCAAAAGAAAGAACTGACTTTCGTGGTAGACGCCATACTGGAGCGAGGCAATGTCAAAAACTAACTTGATTCTTGGAACCGTTCAAATTGGAATGAACTATGGCATTGCCAATGCCACTGGCAAACCAGATATAAAAACGGCACGGGAAATTCTCCAAGCTGCATGGGATGGTGGTATTCAAGAATTCGATACTGCAATAGGTTATGGAGAAAGTGAAAAAATCCTCGGCGTCATCTTGCATGAAATGGGTGTTTCGTCGCTTGCGCAGATAAATACTAAACCGCACGGTTCTTGGAACGGACAGGACTTTTCAGAGGTAAAAAAAGACCTGGAAGCCAGCCTCAAAAAACTGCACGTTGAGCAACTGAACACTTTACTTTTTCACAATGAAGCAATTCTTGAATCTTGGACGCCGAAAATAAGCGATGCCGTCAACGCACTCCGCGATGAAGGAAAAATTCGCAATGTCGGGGTATCTGTATATTCTGCTGATGCAGCAATGCGCGCCTTGAGCAATCCGGCGATTGATGTTGTCCAGATTCCAGCTAATCTCCTTGATCGACGATTTGAAAAAGCAGGTATTTTACATAAGGCCCAAAGCCTTGGCAAAGCATTGCAAATTCGGAGCATATTCCTCCAAGGTCTCCTGTTCATGGCCCCTCATCAACTGCCAGCGCACATGGCCTTTGCAAAAAGAGATCTGGCAGATCTGCATCACATTTTATGCGAATCCAATTTGACCTTAACGGCTGCCGCAATAGGATTTGTCCAGGCGGAATGGCCGGGATGTAAAATACTCATCGGCGCAGAAACCCAAAAGCAAGTTCTGGACAACTTGGATGCAGCTACAATTCAAATATCTCCAGAAATAATCGCTAGGATAAAAAAACAATTTCCAGATGTGTCCGAACAAATACTCAACCCTTCCCTATGGGGGAAATAGCATGAATAAATCCCAGGCAACACAAGATAACGCGAAACGCAGAATACCGGGAATGACCCAATTGCTCTCTAAACGGCCGGATCGATTCTCTGAAGGAGTCTGGCCTGGCTACTTCAGTAAAGCCAAGGGAGCGCATGTATGGGATCTCGATGGAAACAAATACCTTGACATGTCTATCGGAGGTATTGGGGCAACCGTCCTTGGCTACGCAGACTCTGATGTTGACGAGGCCGTAAAACGCGCTATTTCACTTGGTTGTGCAAGTTCGCTTAACTGCGCTGAAGAGTTGGAGCTTGCTGACACTCTTTGCGAATCCCACCCTTGGGCGACCCAAGTCAAGCTCGGCCGATCCGGGGGCGAGGCCATGACCATAGCAGTTCGCATTGCTCGCGCCGCCACAGGACGAGACGTTGTTGCTTTCTGTGGATATCATGGGTGGCATGACTGGTATTTAGCGGCAAACCTTGGGACAAAAAACGCTCTTGGGGAACATCTGATCAACGGTCTTGACCCGGCCGGGGTCCCTCAGAAACTTAAAGGAACAGCTTTTCCTTTCCGCTATAATGAGCTTGAAGAATTAGAAAAGATTGTTGCTGAGCATGGACACGAATTGGCAGCTATCGTCATGGAGCCGATCCGCGGGACAGAACCTTCTCCTGACTTTTTCCCAGGTGTCCGTGCAATTGCCGACAGAACCGGGGCGTCATTGATTGTTGATGAGATTTCTGCAGGTTTCCGTCTGTATCCAGGAGGGGCGCATATGAAACTCTTCGATCAACGCCCGGATATGGCGGTTTTTGCCAAAGCTATGGGGAATGGCTATCCGATTGCTGCTGTCATTGGCCGGGAAAAGTTCATGAGTGCGGCCCAATCGACCTTCATCAGCTCTACCAACTGGACAGAACGCCTTGGCCCGACTGCGGCATTGGCAACCATCAAAAAGTACGATTCACATAATGTCCATGAACATCTAACAAAAATTGGTTCCATGGTTCAGGAAGGTTGGACAAAACTCGGCCAAAAGCACTCTCTTGACTTACATGTCGGCGGAATGAAGGCCATGAGCCACTTTGCATTCAGCGGGAAAAACACGCAGGCCCAAAAAGCCTATTTTGTCCAACTCATGCTTGAGGAAGGCATTCTTGCATGTAACAGCATGTATGCCATGTATGCTCACACTGAAGCTGATGTCGAACACTACCTGAAGGCTTGTGACAAGAGTTTTGCCAAGATCTCTGCTTCCGGCGATACTGTTGCTGACAAGCTCCACGGGAAACCAAGTGCTGAAGGATTTGAAAGGTTGGCGTAACCATGACCAAAAAAATTACTGCAATCCTCCAGGCAAGGATGGGATCCACAAGACTGCCCGGCAAAGTCTGTTTGCCCATAATGGGGCGACCTATGCTCGAAATCGAACTCGAAAGGCTCAAAGCCTGTACGTGCATCGATGAAATAATATTGGCAACCTCGAATCTCGAAACGGACAATATGGTCGCGGAGATAGGAGACCATATGGGAATTCGAGTTTTCCGAGGTAGCGAAGACGATGTTTTGGACAGATATTACCAAGCAGCAACTATGGCTCAAGCCCAAAACATCATGAGAGTGACTGGCGACTGTCCGTTAATAGATTGCACCATCTGTGCGGCGACCGTTTCACTCTATAACTCGAACACCTACGATTATGTACGAACCTCCCCACAAGTCGCGGAAGGACTTGATTGCGAAGTTTTTTCGTATGCGGCCCTCAAACAAGCTTGGGAACATGCTGAAATCCCTATGGAAAGAGAACACGTAACGTACTATATAAATCGTGATCCAAAAAGATTCTCCCTGGCAGAATTGCCTATGGAGCGAGATGACAGCAACTATCGTGTCACAGTCGATGAGCAGGACGACTTTAATGTTGTCAGTGCCATATTTGAGGCTCTCACCCCAAAGCATGGTCTCCATTTTTCATTTGATGCAGTACGTGATTTTCTGGATAATTCTCCCGAAGTATCAAAGTTAAACAGTACTATCATCCGCAATGAAAGTTTCCTAAAAGACCTATCGAAAAGCTAGAAAAACATGATAGAATTACAAGGAACATCAATTTTTCTTAGAGAGTTAACCGTTGACAATGTTACCCCTGAATACATCGGATGGTTAAATGATCCTGAGATCAATCAATATCTTGAATCGCGCTTTACCCACCATTCCATTGAGTCTGTAAGAGAATTCGTTGCCAAGAAGAAGGAAAGCGAAACCGAATTTTTCTTCGGTATTTTCCTCAAAAATTCCCAAAAGCATGTTGGGAACGTCAAGATAGGCCCTATAAATCGGGAACATGCTTTTGCGACGATGGGTATATTTGTTGGAGATAAAACAAGCTGGGGAAAAGGGATTGCTTCCGAAGCAATCTCATTGATCATTCACTTTGCCTTCACGTGCCTTCAGCTTTTCCGTGTTGATGCAGGTGTCTACGAAAAAAATACTGCCTCCCTGCGTACTTTTCAAAAGAATGGTTTTGTTGTGGAAGGCCGCAGGAGGATGCACCGCGTAACTCACGATGGCCGCACGTCGATCATACTCTTGGGCATTCTTCGAGAAGAGTGGGAGGCACTCAATCCATGATGGTCTCAGTGAGGCGCTGAAACTCTTTGAGGGAGGTTCTAATAAACCGTAAGGAAAATGCTCTCTATTCCAAACTCGCGAGAGCAAGAACTCTTTTCAGCATTTTGGCCAAAACCATCGTTGTCGGGACTACAGAACCCGGCGGGGTTGACCTTAACCAGCTTTGCAAGTTGCGTAAGGGGACACACTCAAAGGCTTCATACTCATCATTATTCTCAGCACACCATTTTTTTTTTAATAAATGTATATCTCCTAAAAAAATAGCATAACAAAGGTCGACCACCCCTCCTACGCAATCATCCACGACTGCTATGGGGACGATTTTTTGGATAGCATCCTGCGGCACACCAAGCTCTTCTTCAAGTTCTTTCGTGAGCACACATTGTGGATCGACTCTTTCTTTTGAAATCAAAGCGGTATCATCCACCCCTCCGGATGGAACAAATTCCAAGGCTCTGGGGTATAAAGTCACAGATTCACTTCGTGTTCCGATAACAGCACAATATTCATCCTCAACTTTACATAAAACAACGCCACTGACACCCAATGGAGTTAATCCAAGTTCAAGACCATTTCGTTGTGCTACAAAATGCCTGTACTCCCCAAAAAAAACACGCATGACCCATTTATTGCCACAGGGTTCAACTCCAGAAAAAAAACATAATGGCGCATTATAAAGCTGACCATCATTCTTTTCTACAACACTATTCCATATTTCCGTTACTTCGCTCTCATGAGAAACTAAATAGAGAGAAAGTCTTTGATCAAGAACAATGTTCACATCCCCTTCGGCTAAAAGTTTGATGTGATCATGCACAATTAACCTCCTGATAAAAATCGGCGAGCGCAGGAAAAACAATTGAAGCTCCGCAGGCCAGCAACGAATCAGCATCTTGATTGATACCGACTGTAAACAGTCCAGCGCCAGTGGCAGACTTCACACCATTTATTGAGTCTTCAACAGCCACACCATAACGGGGATTGAGAGAATAGCGACTAAGCACCTGCTGGTAAATTTCACTGTGCGGTTTTGAGGATTTAACCTCATCACCATACACGGCCCCTTCAAAAAGCTGTTCCCAACCGTGACACCGAAGAAAGCCCTCGCCATTTATTTTGCTGGATGACGTGACTAAAAAAAGGCGCTTTCCACTTTTGTGAAGTTTTCTCAAAAGCTCACTTGCACCAGAAAAAGGCTGGACTAAGCTGAGATACGATTCCGTGATCAAATCTTCATATGATTTTTGCAGACTCTCGGGATTGTGGTGGAGCCTGTGCTTCTGAGCTAAATACTCGACAATCTCTGAGAGTGAAGGACCGTTGAGAATATCAAACTCTTGTGTTGTCGGAGTAAATGCATATTTTTTTGAGAAGGCGGTATAGACAGCGAACATAACCGAAAGGCTGTCTGCGAGCGTACCATCAAGATCAAACAAGAAATACTGTGCATCATATATACTATCCATTCCCGCAGCCTCAAACGAACCCTTCAAGTTAACCAATTATAGCATCTTAACATATCTAACTATCGGTATACTTTTTTGAATATCATGAATCATTTTCTGCTTTGAATCCAAATACTCAAACCCCGCAGAACGAAAAGCACCTATAGAAGCATCATTTTCCACTTTGATTTCAGCGATGACGCAAGAAATACCCCTTTCTCGCAAATAGCCCATAGCCGCCTTGAGTACCTGTACCCCCATCCCTTTTTTCCGTTCGGCAGGATTAACATTAATACTGATATCCATGGCACGACCAACACATTCTAAATCCTGATACTCTTCAAAGCGTAAAAAGGCGACAGGGACGTCATTCAGAAAAGCAAAGACAGCCGGGCACTGCTTTTCATGAAAGTACTCTTCCAAGTACTCTGTGTAAAATTCGGGCATTTTTTTTGGCGAAGAATGGTAAAACATTTGCAAGGTGACAGGATCATTCCGCCAATCCATAATCAAATGGGCGTCAGCCATCCGAGGTTGAATCTCTTTAAAAAACATATGCAATTTTCCCAAATAATTTCTAACGTAAAGTTCAAACCTACTAAGAAAACAACTTTATCGAATTTTCCCATGCTACCTTCTCAATCTCAGCATCAGAAAAACGACACGCTTTTGCGAGGTTAGTCAGTACTTCTAAACTACTGCTGAAATCGACATAAGGGTAATCTGACCCGTAAATCAACTTTTCCGGACCAAGCTTCTTGTATGCAAATTCAAGATCATCCTGCACCCTGGATCCTGCGTAATAGGCCAGCGAAAAAGAGGTTTCCAGGAATACATTCTGCTTTTCCTCAGCCAAAAGCATTGCCTCAAGCGCTCTTAAACCACCACTATGAAGCAAGAGGATCGGACAGGAAAGTTCATCCGCCAGCAAACATGCCAACTTAAGATTATCAAACGCATACATACCCGAAGTGCCATAGCTTGTATCGACGCAAACGAACATATCCAGACTCTCAGCTCGCTTGGCAACTCGCAAGGCCGCCTCAAAATCAACTTCCGAAATGCGCTGGAAGTATGAGTGAAACTTCAAGGATCGCACTCCTTGCATAGCGGCATTATCGACCGCACCCTCGGCATCTTCATGCCGAAAATCGATTAAAGCGGAAAAATGAGAGGCCGGGAGGTCTTCTCGAACCTTATGAAAAAAGGTTCGTAGATCTTTATCAAAGAATAAAGACTGATTGAAGAGCATGAAATTAGCACCAGATGTATGAGCACAGAGATCCTCTCGAAAAGAATCATAGCACATCATCAGATCCGAAGGTTGCATACGTGTTTCATCAGACTCTACATGGGGATTCTTACAATTCTCTTTGTTTGTAAAATGGATATTGAAATCGAAAATATTCATTATTCTTTGCCGATCAAAATCATAAATTCCTTTTGGGGAATAGGCAGATAGTCATGCTTCATTTTTACGTTTGAACTCATTTGAAATGAAAGATCGAGCATCCGCCCTGGTTCATGGTAGAATACAAAATCCTCACGAGGATATTCTGGGGTAAGTTGAGAACTCAAAAAATCAACGATAAGGGCTTTCCGTACAAGCTTCAGTGCTTTTTTTATCATAAGCGCCGTGTACTCGTAGTTATCCATCTGGTCTTTAAGATGCATATTTAACACCCCAAGCATTATCCCAACATCCGCCATGGGCTCTTCACAAGAATCAGTGCTAAGGTTGAACTGCTTAAATGCATTCCGTTCCTTTTCAGCATGGCGGTATCCTGCCTCCTGCAAAAGATCTTGATTAATATCTATCCCTAGGTACGATTGGTAATCAACGCCATGATCACGCAAGAAATCAGCATAGTCACCAAAACCGCACCCGATATCAAGAACACTTGCCCCTGTAAGATCGACCATATCAATGGTTTGAGCGAATCGATACTGTTGCTGCTCCACAGTTCCCCACCCCAAGGTCCGAATATTATATCCCATTTCTCCGTATCGAACAGAATAGCGCTGTTTCATCTGCAGTGAAATGGTATCGAGGATATTGCTCATAACGTCTTTATCTCTTATTTTTCCAGGTCATCAATCATTGAATCCAAAATTTCTTTTGAAAGAAATACTCGCTCCTTACGGGAGACATCCAAAATAACTTTATGAAAATCAAGTCCCTTCCGATCTGCAAAATCTCGGACAAGCCCTTCGAAAGAAGAATGAAATCCTGCATATCCAAACAGGATATCTTCGGACCGGATGTCCAGAACCTTTCCTTTGGCAAGAATATAATCTCGAAAGCTTCTTGCAAGCTTCAGAGTACGCAGCAAGAATTCATCCGAATAATGAGTAACACCAAACTTTCGGGCGAGGACAGCGATCATGGTTTCAGTCGGTACATTACCTCCACTCCGCCCTATACCGGTCAGAGTAGTATCAACATATTCAACACCTTCATCAATGACTTCAAGAGCAGAAGCAACAGCGAGCCCCAAATTATTATGGCCATGGTAGCCAAGCGGAATCATTCCAACCTTGTCATGAACAGCTTTGATATAATTTTGAGCCTCTCCTGGCAAAATATGACCTGCTGAATCGACAAGATACAAAACATCCGCCACATCTTTCACCATTTCTGCAAGCTCCCCAAAGCCTGTAGGAGTGACGGTATAGCTTTTCATGATATTCAGTGCCACAAAATAGCCAAGCTTTTTAGCCTCCTCGACAATGGGCATATACTCTTTCAAATAAGCAGGTTCCATCCCTATCCGCAGCCCATAAAGTCCATTCTGGCGGGCCATTTTTATGTCGTCGAGATTACCCACATATGGAATAAAGAAACTATAGAGTCGATTGGACTCTGCAAGAGGTGCCAACCTCTCATAAAGCTCTCTATCGGTGAAGCCGGCTGAATAACTCCGATGTGCTCCCAGCCCCAACCCATGCCCCACCTCGACATCTTCAAAGCCCACATGAAGAAGATCGGATGCAAAAGCATATACAGTATCAGGATCTATCATGAAATCAATGACATAAGTCCCATCTCGCAAAGTACACTCAAGAAGTTTAATATCCCTCAATATCCACCTCCAACTTCCCGATCACCTCGTTCAAGTTGCTTTTTAGCATCTCAAGGTCAGGGTTGGTCATAATAATTACTCCATGCCTATCAGCGCCGGATTGTATATCACGAACAACGTCCCCTTTCCTGATAAGCATACGAAGCTTCAGTACGTCATTGCGGCGTTCTATTTCCTCCACACCACGAATAGCCTTAAGTACACCTTCACGCACCTCGCTGAAGGCGAAGAGTTTCATTACAACAGGATTTTTCTGTGGGGATTCCGACGCGTTAGAAACAGGAACAACGTTCTCACCAAAACAATCATTTATGTAGATCGCGTTGACATCAATGCCCGAGACATGGGGTACGATGACCTCGGAAGTATACACTCCCCCGCCACGATTTGCGATTTCTGTCAAAAAGATCTCGCCATCCGCAGTGAGGATAAATTCCCCATGGAGAAAACCAAAAACAAATCCACAGGCCTGTGCTGTTAACTCTAAAGTTTTTTTGCACTTCTCGTACAAATCATCAGTCAACTCACCTGGATATGTAATTTCTCCATCTATGATCGAATTCTTTGCCGGGAGCTTTTTCTTCGTCGCAACAGCCAAGGCAAGAGGCCCCTTATCGCGAAAAACGTACCCATCAACAGTGATATGTTGTCCCTCTATGCATTTTTCGGCAATGAGAAGACGAGAATGACAATTTTCCAGAGCCTCATAAAATGCAGTATCGACTTCGTCGGCAGAGTTTACTCGATTAACACCAAAACTTCCTCTGTTGTCTGAAGGCTTTACCATAATCGGGTAGCCGATCTGCTCTCCAAACGCCCGAACCTCATCTACGCTCGTGCACAGAGAGAAGGAAGGACACGGAATTCCAGCTTCACAACACATTTTACGCTGAAGATACTTGCTGTTTGTAATTTGTGCGCTTTTAATCTGTGGGCCTGGCAAACCGAGCCTTTCAGCAATAAAAGCCTGTGCAAAATTCGAATAATCACATTGATCTGAAATAATGGCTTCAGGCTTTATCTTTTCAGCGAACTGCATGATCCGATGCAGATCACGCAAATCGGAAATTAAAATATCACGGTAGCGAATATCTTTATAATAATCATCGTTGTAGTGAACGCCGTACACCTCGAAATCTGATTGGCCCAAAAGATCAAGAAGAGGCTGCTGTTCCCAGCCAAGATTTATCACCAATACACGTCGGCTCATATTCCCTCCAGAGCATCCCACGTAACTAAACTTCCAGTGTCTAGATTTTTCTTCAGCTTCATTGATCGCAGAACAAACATCTCATCAAGACAGTCCACACCTTCATTATGACGCTTATATTCGAAACACCCTTTTTCAAAACGTGTCCCAGCCGACATTGGCTTTTTCAAAACAAGGCGGTATCTGACACTATTCTTAAATTCCAAAGATTTATCAGGGATATCAAAGATCATTTCATCGGTATTACAGGCTTTCTCAACATCCCTGATTCCACGAACCATTTCCGAAAACTCATCTGGCTCCAATGAAAAACTCGCATCAGGGGTTCCCATTTGCCGTGAAAGAGTAAAATGCTTCTCAATGACCGATGCTCCACGAGCAACAGCCGCAAGAGGGATGGCAATACCCGTAGTATGGTCGGAAAACCCAACAGGGCACTGGAAAAGAGCATTCCATATATCCATATGCTCCAAACAAGTCTGTCCAGGAAGAGTCGGGTAAAGACTGTTGCAGTGAAGAATACAATAATCGCGATTTTCGGCTTGCTTGAAAGCGGCAATAACGGTTTCCATTTCAGCAGGTGAAACCAATCCCGTCGAAAGGAGAGTCGGCTTCTTCACTGCAGCGACAGCTTCCACTAATTGAGGAAATACTCCAACTTGAGCCGAAGCAATCTTATACAACTCAACTCCAACAGACTCCAAAAAGGCAATAGCCTTCAGGTATGTGGGAGAAGACATAAAGAGCACCCCAGCTTTGAAACAAGCAGAACTCAACTCATCATGCCATTGCTCATTCAGGTCGATAGCACGATGAAGTTCTTGTGTTTTGACACTCGGGGAATGGTAAAGTTCATCAATTTTGATTGACTGAAACTTTATTGCATCCGCACCGGTTTCAACGGCAGCTGCAATAGAGTCCAATGCGCAGTTGAGATCGGCTCCATGATTTGAACCGATCTCAGCTATAATGAGAGTTCTCCCTTTCTCGATACAAAGAGATTCATTTATCTTTATTTTCTGAAAATTCACAAGATTCTCCCTAAAGAGTGACTCCGTATTCTTCTTTAAGCTTTGCCAGAGTCATTTCCAAATGCTTTATTTTTTCTGGCTCTCGATCACCCACAGCGCATGCTTCAGCAACCATCAACCCATAAGTCATGGGAAACGAATTTTGCATGTACCCACACAGATCATGCTTAGCTTCAGAAGTCCATGCATTGCACTGTTGACAATTATACCCAATCTTTGAGCAGAATTCCGAGTCGTTATTATATAAAGCCTCGCGTAAAGCCAAGGCATTTTCAGAATTCATCATCTCGGTAAGCGATTGCTCGCGCACAGAACCGATAATATACCGATTTGAAAAATCCTGAATACAGGCATTGACAGTCCCATCAGCATTGATCTTCATAGAGGTCCACGGATTTGCACAAATCTTCCAATCCTCTTTGAGAGTGCTGTTTTCTTCCGACGTCCCTGCGTATGTTTGAAGTGATAACAATGGCCCCTCATACAGATTATCGAGAGGCATTTTTTCCCAAAAAGCACGAGTTTCCTCTGCTTTAGACTTGACATTCTCCGTCATTACCATTGCGATAGTGATAAATATCCCTTTCTTGTATTCGGTCCGTTCCAGGCGAATGAAGTTGAGAACTTTGCACACTACAGATTCAAATCGACACGCACCTTTGGGATTACCATAGCTTTGATTAAAAACGGCTTTATCAATCGAATCAAATGAAATCTGAACTCTATTTGGCCCAGCTTCTATTAATTTCCGAGCGTTTTTTTCCGTAAGGACTGTACCGTTACAGATCAACCCAACAAGCAATCCTTTTGCTCGGGCCTCTGCTATCATCGTATATATATTGCTATTTAGAAGCGGTTCACCATTTCCGGTCATGGTAATGTAGGTCCCGGCTGGCAAATCACGAATAGCACGTCGAAAATCTTCAAGAGACAACATTGAGTAGTCACGCTCCATCGAACTATGTGCGCAATACTCACAATTTCGGTTGCACCGATTGGTAGGTTCAATAAAAAGTCTACCTGGCATTGTTTTCAAACGCAGCAGGTCTCGCGATGCCGGTTCTCCTGCTTCCCAAGTCCTAAGAACTTTTTCCATCTCATTATATTTATCACCAAAGCGAAGCATCACATCTTGCAAACACGTTTTATCTATCATTCTGATCTCGTCTCCTGAATGTTATTTTTATTCAATACTTAGACTGAAATTTTGTTCATTCGCACACGAAGACATATAGCATCACGACACTATGTTACGAATCAACCTGAAAGCCTCGGCGAATTCCAGCCCAACTTCATTCCCTCGCACACCTGCAAGATTTTTTACAGCCTTTACAGACCTTGGATGGGGGTACGGGTTAAGCTCCGTTCGGTAGCACTGAATTGCCTTGAGCTTAGCATCCAACCCCTCGGAAGCGTCCACGTAGACATTTGGAAGAAATGCTCTATGAGGCTCAGCTGGGGCTCGCTCAGTAGACGAGAGAACTTCGTAAGAATAAAGTTCCTGAGGGTAATAATCACCAAAATTAGGCCGACAAGCCATCAGTGTCGCTTCAAAGACACGGCTATGGTCCCAATTATAATCTCCATGGTGGTGCGTTAACACTGCGCAAGGACGCAATTTTTGAATATTTTTTTTCAGCTTATGCGAGATATCCATCAAAGGAACGGTATCCAATCGGTTGTCTGGAAAGTCCAAAAAGGAATGCGACCTGACGCCTATGACATCGCAAGCCTGAGCGACATCCTTTTTGAGCTCGAAGACCTGCTCGGCAATTTTTTGAGTATTCTCTACGGGATTCTCATAACGACCTGCAACCCCTGTCGCCACGTAGACGACATGCACCTTCACGCCTCCTGCCGCCAACCGAGCCATGCTAGCGCCACACCCGAGAATTTCGTCGTCAGGGTGAGCTGCAATAACCAATATAGAATCAATATTCGAATTTAACACCAGATTATCCACTGTTTCAATTGTACATGTCCTTTTGAGTAACGAATGAGCCCTACTTGCACAAGGCATATCCGAGAGAGCCTCTTTCGTGAAGAGTTCAAAAATCAGCGAGGGACAATCAAATACGTATTTAAAGCCAACGAAATCACTGAGACTTCAGGAAATGTCCCTTCAAGCTCTCTAAGCCGCTCTACTTTTTTTCGCACGACCTCAACGGGAGTTCTTGGAAATTTATTCAGTATATACGAGACCTTGGTTCCATTAACACCAGGCTGTTTTGCACGAAGGACCTTGCTCAGATATTTGCGCCACTCTCTCAATTGCCCTATTACTCCAAGGGGCTTGGGTATCCATGCCGGAGTGCCTCCACTGAACTGAGCTGCATATTTTGCAAGTTCGCGACAAGCACTTTGTCGCGTATTCGTCAAATATGGGGCTATGGTCTCCAAGACTTCCTCTTTAGAATACAACTTGCCCTCAATCGCCTCGAAAACATCACTCGGTCTCGAGGCCTTCAGGCCAAAATCAGCCATGAGCGAGTTAACAGAAGCTTGATCAAAAACAGGCCTATAGTGAACCACGGGAAGCCCCATTAAAGCGGCCTCCACTGCAGAAGTACAGTCATGGTGAATTACGAGACCGGAAGAAGCTATCCAGTCACGCACGGCCCCTGAAGATTCAACAAAGAAGTTACTTGGGCGAGGGCCTTGCGTATATGTTGCCATATTTTCCGTTGGGTGAGGGCGCAGGATCACATGTCTATCAGGATACCTCTCGGCCAAGACCACACCAAGCCGACAAAACTCGGTCGCAAGCTTTTGCTGATAATGTGCCTGCCGAGTACATTTCTCTATAAATTCCGGAGAAGTATAAAGCTCTTTCCACTCTTCAACCTTGCTGATCATCGCCATATACCGTTCAAAACCCATGGCATGATTACCGGGAGCGAAGTTCGTGTTGATGAGAATATAGCCTTCACCGTGTTTCTGAACGATTTTTGGGTCGCGATAGTAAGGCTTGAATTTCTCGTCGGCGAGGTCAAAGGAAGGATACCCGATGGAATGAACACGCGAAATCTTTTCTTCGGAAAGAGCCTCACGAATCAGCCGAGCTTGAACGTCACCCCACGCACATATCATCGATACGTGATCAATAATCCTCGTATATTTCAAAACCGCAGGACCGGATGCCAACAGTCCCAACCCTTCTGCGTTGATGTTATATACCGCTCCCCCTTTGGAAAGGACTGCGGTATTCGTTGGCTTATGCTGATCTTTGTCAAAATAGATGACAGGACAATCAGCGGTTTTCACAATTTCATCAACCACCCGATCACCAAGGAGTGTCGGCATTCCCTGTGATGCCAAGTGGAGGGAAAGATATAAAATCCCGTCCATCTCACGGCCTAGTGTTTCAATTCGGCAAGCACACAACATTTCCTTGACAGACTCCATGATAATTACACATTCACGAACCACCCCTTTTGGAAAGCTTCCCCCCTCACGATAACCCGATAACACGATAAAAGAGCGGGCACTCTAAAACATCTAATTCCGAATCTCAAGCAACCCTTCTTTTTCATAGCACCTAAAAAATAATCTTCGAAAATTAATTAGATAAGAGAGCTTTCAAAAAGGATGCCCTTCCGGAAAGGAACTCTTTTTTGCTCACTCCACGGTCTTCAACCACTTAAAGTCTGCGGGATGCTCTGGGCAGTCTTACCGAGTTGCACTTCTAAGGTCATTCACGGATTCAGCAGGAGCGAATGGAGGATGGCAACTTAGAGCATACCCCATCCTTCGCCCTGCCAGAACTCTCCGGGACATCACATCATTGCAGATTACACAATGCCGCCATTGGCACGGATGACTTGCCCATTGATCCAGCCACCGTCAGGACCGGCGAGAAAGGCCACACTGCTGGCTATGTCTTCCGGTGTGCCAAGCCGTTCCAGGGGAGCCGCCTTACTTAACCGATCCACCACTTCCTTGGTTTTTCCCTCCAGAAACAAATCTGTCCCGGTTGGGCCAGGAGCGAGAGCATTAACCGTAATGTTCCGGCCACGCATCTCATTAGCCATAGTCACTGTCAGCGATTCCACTGCGGCCTTGGTAGCCGCATAAATACCGTAGCCAGGAAACCGCAAACCAATGACACTTGTCGACAGGTTGATGATACGCCCGCCATCCCGCACCCTCGTGGCCGCTTCGCGCAACATGTTAAAGGTTCCTTTCAAATTGATATCCAGATGTTTGGTGACGGTTTCCTCATCTGTTTCAGCAATGGGGGCGAGCTGCATGATACCGGCATTATTAACAAGGACATCCACACCACCAAAAGTCTCTTCCGCGAGATCAAACAGTGAACCGGCATCAGTCGCCTTGCTCACGTCCGCTCCGAGACAAACGGCCTGCCCTCCCGAGACATGAATCGATTCAACAAGTGCTTCCGCAGCCACTCTATGTCCAACATAATTGACAATGACGGCAAATCCATCCTGGGCCAACCGCATTGCTACGGCAGCGCCAATACCACGTGAAGATCCGGTAACTATCGCTGTTCGTGTCATTGAATATCTCCTTTGAGTGTTTCCAAATTTCTTACACTCCGAATAATGACTGCTGAGCAAATCCAATGCAAGCGAAGAGTCTTTTTTCTCTCTGCCAAATGCTCCCCATGAGTGAAAGCACACTATGGAAGCATTCCCAAGGAAAAAGGCTTGTCTTTTTCCCAACACTTTAATATCAATAAATCTAGATATAAGGATTTGGCAAGAAACGGAAAGCGGTGAGAAGCCGCTGCGGACGCGCCGCTGTAACCGACAAAGCCCGTTGGAATTCACCATACTGGGGAAGGATTTCAACACATTGGGGTCGGGAGCCAGAAGACGTCTTGCCAAAGAGCGACCAGCCCTCTCCTGCAAACCAGATGCCGAGCACCATGAAACAGAGAATCATGGACTCTCGTGCTTTCTTTGGTATCCTGAAAAGAGGGGCACCCCGCTCTTTGTCTTTCACCCGGAAACACGGAGTAGACATGAACGCGCACGTATTGGGTTTTCCCAGAATGGGAGTAAACCGAGAATTGAAATGGACTCTTGAAAAGTATTGGCGAGGCGAAATACAGGAGAACGAACTCCTTTCCACTGCTGACCAACTCAAGAAACACCACTGGGAACTTCAGTCCAAGGCAGGTATGGACCTGATCGCAATCGGGGATTTCTCCCTGTACGACCATGTCCTTGACACTCTTGCCATGCTTGGTGCCATCCCTCAAAGATTCGGCTGGGACGGCACCTTGCTTGATCTCGAAACCTATTTTCAGATGGCACGAGGGGATGTGGAACAGAGCATTCCGGCCATGGAAATGACCAAATGGTTTGACTCAAACTACCATTACATTGTGCCTGAACTGTCCCGGCACACCCCTTTCAAAAAGAACAACGGCCAACTGCTGGCCGATGTTCTGATGGCGAAAGACCTCGGCTATTCACCGAAACCTGTTCTGGTCGGCCCGATCACCTTTCTCATGCTGGCAAAAGAGGTCGATGGAAGCACACGGTGGGACCATCTTGAACGCATGACAACGGTCTATTGCGACATCCTTTCAGAACTGGCACCGCACAGCGCATGGATTCAAATTGACGAACCAATCCTGTGCACAGACATCCCCGAGGAAGCGCGCACGGCTTTCCCCTTCGCCTATGCCAAACTCAAGGCCGCGGCCAAGGGCACACCCCTGCTTCTCACGTCCTACTTTGGTGAACTTGACGACAATCTTGACCTGGCCCTTTCACTGCCGATCAATGGACTCCATATCGACATGGTCCGAGGACCGGACCAATTGACAACGGTCCTATCCAGAATTCCACCCAATCTCACTCTCTCCCTGGGGTTGGTGGATGGAAGAAATATATGGAAAACCGACCTCGAAGCAGCATCCCACACCCTGAACACTGCGAGGCAGACTCTCGCTACAGACCAAATCATGGTTGGCTCAAGCTGCTCGCTTCTGCATTCCCCTGTCGATATCACCGTCGAAGAGAATCTAGACCCGAAATTGCGTGACTGGATGGCCTTCGCCGTACAAAAATGCGACGAGATTGCAGCGCTCAAGCAAAACATGCTTGAATCCGCCCCACCCCGACTGATCAAGGAGAACAAGGCTGCACTGGAAGCTCGGGCAATTCATGCAGATGTTATGGACTCAGCCACCCGCAATAGAATTCAGGCTTTGACACCGGAGATGTACACTCGCACATCGCCTTTTGCCGCACGTTCCCTTGTGCAGCGAGCACGATTCAAACTTCCACTCTTTCCCACGACAACCATTGGCTCCTATCCACAGACGAGCGAAATACGGAAGACACGACTGAAATTCAAGAAAGGTGAGATAAGCGAGTCAACCTATACAACAGCAATGCAGTCCCATATCGCAACAGTGGTTGATCGGCAGGAGGAATTGGACCTTGATGTTTTGGTTCATGGGGAACCCGAACGAAACGATATGGTCGAATACTTTGGCCAACAACTCAAGGGATTCTGCTTCACTTCCAATGGCTGGGTGCAAAGTTACGGGAGCCGATGCGTCAAGCCGCCCATCATCTTTGGTGATGTATCACGCCCTGAAAAAATGACCGTGGCTTGGGCCGATCATGCTCAGAAACTGACCGATAAGCCTCTGAAAGGGATGCTGACAGGGCCGGTCACGATCCTCTGCTGGAGCTTTGTTCGCAACGACATACCCCGGAGTGAAGTATGCCAGCAGATAGCATTGGCCATTCGCGATGAAGTGCTTGATCTGGAATCCGCCGGTATCGGGATTATCCAAATAGATGAAGCAGCGTTGCGTGAAGGAATGCCACTTCGCCACAACGAGCATGAGCACTATCTGCGCTGGGCTGTGGACTGCTTCCGGCTGACTTCTTCCGGCGTGAAGGATACCACTCAAATACATTCGCACATGTGCTACAGTGAGTTCAATGTCATCATGAAATCAATTGCCGAGATGGATGCCGATGTCATCAGCATTGAAGCGAGTCGTAGCGGCATGGACCTGCTCGAAGCCTTCAAAGCCTACCAGTATCCAGCTGAAATCGGGCCGGGTGTCTACGACATCCACAGCCCGAGAGTCCCTTCGACAGACGAAATATACTCACTCCTGCAAAAAGCTCTCACGGTGATTCCTCCAGAGAGATTGTGGATAAACCCTGATTGTGGTCTGAAAACCCGAGACTGGCCTGAAACTTTGGAGTCTCTGAAAAATATGGTCTCAGCAGCCAAACGCCTGAGAAAGGAATACGAATAAGTGTCATTTTCCTGCGCCTGGGTCAGATGACTCCGGCGCAGGAATCCAGAATTCCAGCTCAAAAAAAGAGTTTTTTATCTGTTGTATTTCAATATACTAAACACATATCTTCCCATAATGTTCTCAAATACTCTCTCAACTTCATCCACCTCCTTGCACTCTCTCGGAGCTTACGCTACCTTATCCCGATCACGATGTCCTTCAGGTGGCTGTTGAGCCATAACAGGGAATCCGGTGTGAAACCGGAGCGGTCCCGCCGCTGTAATCCTCAAGAGAAAAACCGACTCCACAAGCCACTGCCGCACGGCGGGAAGGCGGAGCGGACGAGGAAAGCCAGAAGACCTACCTGAAGCGTTTCTTGCCGGATGCGGTCCGCGGAACCCGCAGATGGATACGAACGTGTACACCCGACAAACTGTTGCCGCTTTTCCATGATTCTGTCATCGAAATTTTCTGGCAACCACACGAGCAGTTCACCGAGAGACTCGTCTCTCCTTGAACCAGTCCGCGCTGACTGCTTGCAAAGAGATACTTATGCCTATTCAAATTCAAAAACGCGACGGATGCATCGAAACATGGTCGACCAAACGTATTGGCGACGCAATCTTCAAAGCTCTCAAAGGAAGTGGAATCAAAGATCCCCTCCTTGCGGAACGCCTGGCCGGAAAAGTTGAAAAGAAACTTATCGGCGTCGACTCCCCTGAGCAGGAGCAAGTCCAGGATATGGTCCAGCAAGTGCTCATGGAAGCCAGACTGTACAAAGTTGCCGAACGCTATATCATATATCGTGAAAAACGTCGGGAAATGCGGTCACAAGACCAGGCTTTTCTCGACATCGCCAGCGTCACTGAGAGCTATCTGAACAATGTCGATTGGCGCGTCAGTGAAAACTCGAACATGGTCCATTCCTATCAGGGGCTTATCCTGCATATGGCTGGCTCGGTTCAGGCCCGCTACATGCTGGAAAAATACCCGGAAGAAGTCCGTATGGCCCATACCCATGGGTACTTTCACATCCATGACCTCTCATTCGGACTGGCCGGATATTGCTCTGGATGGAGCCTGCGAGACCTTCTTCTGGAAGGATTTAACCTCCGCGACCGCTGCTCTTCCACTCCAGCCAAGCATTTCGATGCCGCATGCGGCCAAATAGTCAATTTCCTCGGCACCCTTCAAAACGAATGGGCAGGTGCCCAGGCATTCAACAACGTGGATACCTACCTGGCACCATTCATCCGGCATGACGGACTTGGCTATACCGAGGTCAAGCAACAGATTCAAAAACTGCTGCATAACCTCAATGCCACATCCCGCTGGGGTGGCCAAAGCCCGTTTACCAATTTCACGTTCGATGTGGTCCCCCCTGCCCATATAGCCAAGGAAGCGATCATTATCGGCGGGCAACTCCAGGATTCCACCTATGGGGAATATGCTGAAGAAATGGCCATGATCAACAAGGCGTTTCTCGAAGTCATGCTCGAAGGTGATGCTGACGGACGAATCTTCTCCTTCCCTATCCCCACGTACAACGTGACCGAAGATTTCCCATGGGAATCAGAAGAGGGGAAACTCCTCCTGAAAATGACCGCCAAATACGGTGCTCCCTACTTCCAGAACTTCATTAATTCCGACCTGAATCCGGAAGACGTGCGCTCCATGTGCTGCCGCTTGCAGATGGACCTCCGTGAAATTCGCAAGAAAACAGGTGGCCTCTTCGGTGCCGGAGACCTGACCGGCTCTATTGGTGTAGTCACTTTAAACCTGTCCAAACTGGCCTACCTCGCCCACAATGAAGAAGACTATTTCGAACTGGTGACCGAATATGCTCATTTGGCCAGTGAATCATTGGAATACAAGCGAAAGATCGTTGAAAAAAATCTTGATGCCGGCATGTTCCCGTTCTCCCGCCGCTATCTCAAGAACGGATTCAAAGGGCATTTTTCGACCATCGGTCTGATCGGTGGACACGAAGCCTGCATGAATCTGCTTGGAAAAGGTGTCGACTCGGAATCCGGTTCAAGACTGATGCAGCGTACCCTCAATCTCCTGCGGAAGCTGGTCGTGGAATTCCAGGAAGAAACCGGAAATCTCTATAACCTTGAAGCTACCCCAGGAGAAGGAACCTGCTACCGCCTGGCCAAGATAGACAAGGAACTCTACTCGGACATTTATACTTCCGGCGGAGAAACACCTTATTACACCAACTCCACCTTGCTTCCCGTGGGGGCGAGTTCAGATGTCTTTTTTGCCCTGGAACATCAGAACAACCTTCAGACTCTCTATAATGGCGGGACCGTCTTCCACACCTTCCTTGGTGAAGCAGCTCCAGATGAGGAAAGTGTGAAAAGCTTCCTGCTCAAGGCCATGAGCAAGACGAAAATTCCGTATATCTCTGTCACGCCGACATTCTCAGTGTGCGAGGACCACGGATATATATATGGTGAACACTTCGATTGCCCGACATGCAACAAGGAGACAGAGGTCTATACTCGTGTTGTCGGCTATTACCGCCCTGTTGGACGCTGGAACAAGGGCAAGCAGGAAGAATACAAAGATCGCATCGAATATACGCAAAAGACATTCTGCGCAACGGCATAAAACAACGGAAACGCTCCAATGATCCTTGACGCCAATCAGATCGCCGCTATCCGGCAACGGAACGATGAGGAAGTACGCAGGGGAAAACGTGGTACACACGGATACCCGGCGCAGACTGTCCAAAATCTGCTGCACACGATCGAGGCATTGAAAAAGGAAAAACGGAAATGGAAAAAGCTGGCCCAAACGCGCGGTAAGGCTCTAGGGACAATCAGCGAGTTGGCAAAAGATTCCAACGGACAATGAACCGGCTTCAAAAGCGTCTGCCATGCCACAAGTGGCACCACGCTCTCTTCCGACTCAAAACGAACAAGCCCTGCAATACCACAATGCATTGCAGGGCTTGTTCTTGCCTAAAAAACCGAATCGCTTCTGAAAATGCCCTCGATCAATCCCACAGCTGGACCGTATTGAGCACTACAGAGAGGGACTTGAACCAGAATTCGACGGTCTCGCCTGGCTGAAGGGCAAGGGAATCTGCTCTATGTGTCGAAACAAGAGCGCAAACCTCAGTCCCATCAGGAAGTTGCCCTAATATTTCAGAGATAACCGTTGCCCCGGTAACACGCATGACTCGGGCAGAAAATCGATTGCGAGCACTCCCTACCGGAGTGTGCAGACTCTTTATGACATTGACCAATGGCGCCTTGACTGTCGCAATAACCGGAGTCCCTTCCGTTATCTTCAAATTACGCAAACTTTCCGCCGTAATAACTGCGCAGACTCTGATACCGGATCGGGTTTCGAGCACGACTTCAGCCATAACCGCATCAAAGGTTATCTGAAGGACATGCCCAATAAAGGAATTTCGAGCGCTTGTCCTTTGGCGCATTGCCTGATGCGCTGAATCCACTATGGACCGAATGTCTTCCCGTGAGAACTGTTGGAAATGTGCTGTTAAATCGAGTGAAGACTGACCAAGAATATCCTTGACAATGGTGATGGGGACACCGGCTCGAAGCATTTCTATAGCTCTGGTATTACGGAGGGCATTGGGACCAACCAGCTCTTTTGGCAATCCACATTCCTTTCCTCGCGCATAGCAAATACGCCGAAAATACCCTGGGTCAACATGAAAGAAACTTCCCCGAAGTCCACACCCCATAGGACTCTCCAGGATATCCATTACTTCCGAATAAAAATCTTCTGCCAACGGAACCTCGCGAACTCGATCCCCCCCTCCGAGACGAACCAGTGGCCCGCTTTTATCAAAAGCTTCTGTGTCATCAAGAGATAAGACCTCTCCCAAACGCGCTCCTGTATGCCGCAGAAGCACAAAGATAAGCCACATTCGCTCACGCGCCAACACACTGTTGGCGCGTTTTGCTACCCCCTTCCAGTCAGTAAACGCTTTTTCCAAATGACGAATTTGAACGGGTTCAAGATAACTGACGTGTTCCGATACGCTAAAAAACTCTCGTGGACAGGTCTTGTCAGTTCTTTTCATGGCTCTCACTGCTGCATCTATATCGTCAAGTCACGAGTTTGCAGTTTCTCGTGACGCGCTTGCCGAAGAGACGCACAAACCATAGGGAATTTACGAGAATGGTACAAGGTGGGGATGCAAAAAACCTATAACCGACCAGGAAAGGAGGAAATATGTCTCTGTATATTGATATTACAAAAAGATTGAAACACTTCACTCTCTCCACGTCCTTTTCCTGCCACCCTGGACAACTGACCGCCATTGTCGGTCCATCCGGAGCGGGGAAAACATCACTGATTCGACTTATAGCGGGTCTTGAAGCGCCTGACACAGGAACTCTTTTTTTCAATAACACACCGTGGGTTGAGATGCACAAAGGATACTCCATGCCCACAAACAAGAGAAAAATAGGTCTTGTCTTCCAAGAATATACTCTTTTCCCACATATGGACATCCGCCAAAACATCAACTTCGGAGCATCAAACACCATCCATATTGATGAGTTGATGCACACCTTTGGAATCTACCATTTACGGCGAGAGCGCCCACACAGCATATCCGGCGGAGAAAGGCAGCGGGCCGCATTCTGTCAGGCTCTTGCCAGCCAGCCGGATCTTCTTTTGCTGGATGAACCTTTTTCCGCTCTGGACGTTAAGACACGCTCTTTTTTATGCGGTCTTTTGGCTGACCTTAAGACTTCGCTCAATATCCCCATCATCCATGTCACTCACGACCTGCGGGAGGCAAATTTACTCGGTGACGCTATTATGGCTCTAGAAAATGGCCAGATAGCGCCAGACTGGCTCTCTCGCCAATACCACCTGCACAATAATCTCCTGTATCCAAACACTTCAGCATATTTATAAAGGAATTCTCATGTCACAGCCGCGTGCACTTTGTGCCTCACTCCTCCTCCTTCTAATAATGATTTTGCCTGCCCACGCTGAAAATGCTGTGATTGCATCCGGCGCTGGGTACAAGAAAATGGTCAACGCCCTTAACGCCGCCTACAAACATGAAACCGGAAGGTCGCTTGATATCCTATTCGGGAATATGGGGCGTGTGCTCATGCTTGCAAAGCAAAGCGGCAAGGTTGATCTCGTCTTAGGCGATGAGTCTTTTCTGGTGGGCAATAACCTTTCCCTGTCGGTCCGGCAGGAATTGGGAAAGGGAAAACTTGTCCTGGCATTCGCAGAATCTAGCGCTTTCAGCACAGAAAGCGACCTTGATACTATCAAGGCACAGCGTATTGCACTGCCTGATTTCAAAAAGGCTGTTTATGGTAAAGCGGCACGGGAGTACTTAATCAACAGTGGACGGCTTCCAAGGATACAACCAAAACTTGTGGAAGTAGCGACTGTACCACAGGTATTTTCTTATCTCACAACCAATGAAGTCGATATGGGGTTTCTCAATCTGACACACGCGCTCAATGTGGCAGATAAATTGGGTGGATTCGTTGTCATCGACGAATCACAATACTCACCGATACACATTATGACAGGTCTATTGAGGACAAGTCGCCATAAAGAGGAAGCAATGGTTTTCCTCAAGTTTCTGAAAACCCCTCTCGCTCAATCAATTATTCACGAAAACGGATTATAGACCATGGACTTTGTGGAAATTTTGATCCAGCCAGAAACACTTGGTCCCCTCTGGCTGACCACCAAAGTCTTAGTCATAGCCGGATGTTTCCATCTGCTGATCGGAATACTGCTTGGTTATTACCTGACAAATGGCCAAAGTATGATGCGTTTGATTGTTGATTTTTTCGTCACTTTACCCTTGGTCTTCCCTCCCATTGCTACGGGATTCATTTTGCTTATGCTTCTTGGCAGAGCTGGATTGATTGGCCGGCATATACCATTTGAAATCGTTTTCAGCTTTTCCGGTGTCGTTTTGGCATCGTTCATTTCCGGGCTTCCACTTATAGTCAAGCCTCTCATTGCTGCACTTCGAGGTGACGTTGGGAAATTAGCTGAAACAGCAAAGATACTGGGCAAATCGGATTGGCAGATATTTTGGCTGGTGCTGCTTCCCAACGTCAAAAAAAATATTGCTGCTGGCTGGTTCCTCGCCCTAGGGAGATCCCTGGGAGAAGTCGGTATAACGCTCATGCTCGGAGGGAACATCATCGGCAGAACCAACACCCTTTCTCTGGAGATTTACAACTCTGTATTTACAGGAGAATTCGAACGAGCAATTATTTTATCATCGTTAATCGGCGTTTTTTCCCTTGGAATATTCACAGCACTTAAACGGTTGTCTGCCATATAGGAGGACACATGAAAACACTCTTGGAAACCGTTCACAACAAGGCTCTTTTTCTTTGGAAGAAAGAAAACCTTCTCAACGAAAGCATCACAATTTCGGCTGCTCCATTGACGGTGAAAGAAGCTATCGGAACCCCTGATTCGACAGATTTTCCAATTCAGCAAGGAAAGGAAAAATTGATGGAAGCTCTTTTTCGTGGTGAAAAAGGGCAGGCTTTTACCAATACATACGGTAATTATACAGGCTCACTCCGAGCAGTGTCCGAACTTCCTTTGAATAATAACTTTAATCGAGCAATTTTTATCTCCACACTCAATGCAGTCACCCGCTCGCTCAATATGTCGGATCACACGATCCACTGTAGAAATGACGGTCCGAAAAAGTGCTCAAAGCTTGTTTTTGAGACGATACGTCGCCAATTCGGGCGCTGTCGTATCACTCTCATCGGTTTTCAGCCGGCTTTAGCAGAAGCACTCAATGCGAAAACAGATATTCGTCTCATAGATCTTGACCCGGAAAATATCGGACAGCGAAAAAGAGGTGTCCTGGTCGAAGGTAGAGATTCGACTGCCGATGCCATCGATTGGTGTGATGTCTTGCTGGTAACAGGAACAACATTGGCCAATGGGACAATTGACATGTTTATGACGGAAAAACCGGTGATGTTTTACGGCACTACGATATCAGGTGGTGCAGCACTTATGGGATGGAATCGATTCTGTCCTCAAAGTGCTTAATATTTACTCAGTGACAGGGCCATCCGATAAAACAGCAAAAGGGTGCGAGACTCTGCACTCTAACTAGCCCCTTTCACTTCCAGAACAAGACATAAGCACTGACGAGTGCTTGACCGTAGAGAGAGACCATGATCCTCCATATCGCTGCTCCTCTGCCTTTTTGTTATGTATTGTCGCTGCTGTTTAGTGATGATTCAGGGCATTGGCGACGGCAGTGGGGAGATGCGCCTTCCATGGGGATATGTCTGGACGCGGAGAGTTGCTGGTTCACTCTCTGAAGCGAACAGGGATGGGTGGTCTCTGGAGGTGGCGAGAAGAGCACTAAAACGAGAGGGACTCTGTGGTATTCAGTCATTGTATTGAGGGTCAACTTAGTGTGGGAAAGCATTGTGTGTGGACGGGGAGTGCGGAGTACGTGGGGACGAACTGGAAAAACAAGTGAGCTGTTTGTTGCTGGCGATGCCGGGGAAGTTTCAGATTTTGGAAACTGGTGGGATAAGTGGCGGGGTGTTCGGAAGAAGAACAAGGAAAAGCCCCTGATTCGTATGAATCAGGGGCTGAAATATTCCTTGGCACCGACCTACTTTCCCACACGCTACCATGCAGTATCATCGGCGATGGAGGGCTTAACTACCGGGTTCGGAATGGGACCGGGTGTACCCCCTCCTCCTTGGGCACCAAGAAAATCTGGTGAACCGGAAGGGTTCAAATATATAAGTCAATAGGGAGAAGAGAGAATTCCATTAATGTAAAATAAGCCGCACGATCTATTAGTACTGGTCAGCTGAACAACTCACGCTGCTTACACCTCCAGCCTATCAACCTTGTAGTCTTCAAGGGATCTTTAGGGACTAATGTCCAGGGAGAACTTATCTTGAGGCTGGCTTCCCGCTTAGATGCTTTCAGCGGTTATCCGTACCGAACATAGCTACCCTGCAATGCCACTGGCGTGACAACAGGAACACCATAGGTTCGTCCACCCCGGTCCTCTCGTACTAGGGGCAGACCCTCTTCAATTCTCCTACGCCCACGGAGGATAGGGACCAAACTGTCTCACGACGTTTTAAACCCAGCTCGCGTACCACTTTAAACGGCGAACAGCCGTACCCTTGGGACCTGCTTCAGCCCCAGGATGTGATGAGCCGACATCGAGGTGCCAAACCGCGTCGTCGATGTGAACTCTTGGACGCGATCAGCCTGTTATCCCCGGCGTACCTTTTATCCTATGAGCGATGGCCCTTCCATGCGGAACCACCGGATCACTAAGACCAACTTTCGTTCCTGCTCGACATGTCTGTCTCACAGTCAAGCTCCCTTATGCCTTTGCACTCAACGGCTGGTTTCCAATCAGCCTGAGGGAACCTTTGCAAGCCTCCGTTACTATTTGGGAGGCGACCGCCCCAGTCAAACTACCCACCAGACACTGTCTCCAAGCCGGATGACGGCATTGGATTAGATATCTAAGTAATAAAGGGTGGTATTTCAAGGGTGACTCCACACACTCTAGCGAGCATGCTTCAAAGTCTCCCACCTATCCTACACATTATTAATCAAATACCAATGTCAAGCTGCAGTAAAGGTGCACAGGGTCTTTCCGTCCTTCCGCGGGTACCCAGCATTTTCACTGGGAATTCAATTTCACTGAGTCTCTGGTTGAGACAGTGGGGAGATCGTTACGCCATTCGTGCAGGTCGGAACTTACCCGACAAGGAATTTCGCTACCTTAGGACCGTTATAGTTACGGCCGCCGTTTACTGGGGCTTCGATTCAGAGCTTCGACCGAAGTCTAACCCCACCTCTTAACCTTCCAGCACCGGGCAGGCGTCAGTCCCTATACATCGTCTTACGACTTAGCAGAGACCTATGTTTTTAGTAAACAGTCGCCCCCCCCGATTCACTGCGCCTCAAGCGTGCTCAATAAGTAAATTACATCACACGTTCGAGTACCCCTTCTCGCGAACTTACGGGGTCATTTTGCCGAGTTCCTTAACCAGAGTTCTCTCAAGCGCCTTGGTCTGCTCGACCCACCTACCTGTGTTGGTTTGCGGTACGGTATGCATATGCTAAACTTAGAAGCTTTTCTTGGCAGTCTGGAATCAATGACTTCTGTCGATAAAGACTCGGCATCACGCCTCGGCCTTAAAGAAGAGCGGATTTACCTGCTCCTCAAGCCTACACGTTTGCACCGGGATATCCAACACCCGGATCACCTATCCTTCTGCGTCCCTCCATCGCACACATACACATGTACAGGAATATTAACCTGTTTCCCATCGGCTACGCATTTCTGCCTCGCCTTAGGGGCCGACTTACCCTGGGAAGATTAGCTTTACCCAGGAAACCTTAGGTTTACGGCGAATAAGTTTCTCACTTATTTTATCGTTACTCATGCCAGCATAATCACTTCTCATTAGTCCAGCAAACCTTCCGGTTCACCTTCATCCCATCTGAGAACGCTCCCCTACCGCTCGTAGTAAACTACGAACCCAAAGCTTCGGTACAATGCTTAGCCCCGTTACATTTTCGGCGCAGAATCGCTAGGCCAGTGAGCTATTACGCTTTCTTTAAAGGATGGCTGCTTCTAAGCCAACCTCCTGGATGTATCAGCAACTCCACCACCTTTCCCACTTAGCATTGATTTCGAGACCTTAGCTGTTGGTCTGGGCTGTTTCCCTTTCGGCCATGGACCTTCGCACCCATAGCCTGACTGCATGACATCATTTTACGGCATTCGGAGTTTGATAAGGGTTGGTAACCTGGTGGGGCCCCTAGCCTTGTCAGTGCTCTACCTCCGCAAAACTAATCACACGCTATACCTCAATATATTTCGGGGAGAACCAGCTATCACCGGGTTTGATTGGCCTTTCACCCCTATCCACAAGTCATCCAAATCGTTTTCAACCGATACTGGTTCGGCCCTCCACTTGATTTTACTCAAGCTTCAGCCTGCTCATGGATAGATCACCCGGCTTCGGGTCTACTCCGCATTACTTGACGCCCTATTCAGACTCGCTTTCGCTACGGCTACACTTACGCTTAACCTTGCAATACAGAGTAACTCGCTGGCCCGTTATGCAAAAAGCACGCGGTCACGGAACAAGTCCGCTCCCACAGCTTGTAGGCACAAGGTTTCAGGTTCTATTTCACTCCCCTAACAGGGGTTCTTTTCACCTTTCCCTCACGGTACTGGTTCGCTATCGGTCACTAGGGAGTATTTAGGCTTGGAAGATGGTCCTCCCAGGTTCCCACGGGGTTTCACGTGTCCCGCGGTACTCAGGTACTGACTACGCCACTTTCA